>CAYYSW010000299.1:0-3464 GCA_964474395.1 uncultured Halobacteriales archaeon | reverse complement strand
AAGTCGTTCGCCATCGGCGGGGCCATCGCCGGCCTCGCGGGCGGCGTCTACGCCCACTACCTTGGCACCGTCGTCACCCAGCAGTTCCTCCCCATCGTCACCTTCCTCGTCTGGACGGCCGTCCTGCTCGGCGGCGTGGCCTCCAACGAGGGGGCCGTCGCCGGGGCGTTCCTGCTGGTGTTCTTCCGGGAGTCCACCCGGTTCCTGACGAACGGCTACGACTGGCTGGTGGACCGCCTGCCGGGCGCGCTGGCGGCGGGCCTGGAGGGGCTCGTCGCCCCGCTGCCGGACCACCCCTCGTTCGTCCCGAGCCTCCGTTTCGCCGTCATCGGGCTGCTGTTGGTTCTGGTCATCCGCTACCGCCCGCAGGGGTTGTTCGGCGAGGAACAGGAGGTCGTCGCCATGGGGGAGGAGGAATGAGCGCCGACGCGAACGCCGCGGAGGGCGACCGGACCGCCGACACCCTCCTGTCCGTCGAGGAGGTCGTCAAGACCTTCGGCGGCCTCACCGCCGTCGACGGCGCGACGTTCGACGTCGAGCGCGGCTCCATCACAGGCCTCATCGGACCAAACGGCGCGGGGAAGTCCACGCTGTTCGACTGCATCACGGGCGTCTACACGCCCGACTCGGGGCGGGTCGTCCTCGACGGCGAGGAGATACAGGGGCGCCCGCCGAACGCCGTCGCCGACCGGGGGGTCGGACGCACCTACCAGACCCCGAAGGTCTTCCGGGGGATGACGGTCCGCGAGAACCTCGCGTTCGCCGCGCGCGACCAGACCGGCGAGAACGCGCTGGGGGCGCTCTTCCGCGGCGGAACCGTCGACGAGGAGGAGGCGCGAATCCAGCGCCGCGCCGACGAGACGCTTGAGTTCCTCTCGCTTGCCCATCTCGCCGAGGACTACGCGAGCGGCCTCTCGGGGGGCCAGCGGAAACTGCTGGAACTCGGGCGCGTGCTGATGATGGACCCGGAGCTCGTGTTGCTCGACGAGCCCGTCGCGGGGGTGAACCCCGCGCTGACCGACGACCTGCTCGACCGGGTCCACGAACTCAACGACGCGGGCCGGACGGTGCTGCTCATCGAACACGACATGGACCTCGTGATGAACCACTGCGACCGCGTCGTCGTGTTGCACAACGGCGCGACCCTGGCGACGGGACCGCCCTCGGTCGTACAGGACGACGACCGCGTCGTCGAGGCGTACCTCGGGGGGTTCCGATGAGTTCGACCCCCTCGACGGACCTGGAGACCATCCCGCGCTACGACGACGCCCTGTTCTCGGCACGGGGCGTCGAGACGGGCTACGGCGACCTGCAGGTGCTCTACGGCGTCGACCTCGACGTCCGACCCGACGAGATCGTACTGGTGTTCGGCCCCAACGGCGCCGGGAAGTCCACGCTCATGCGGGCGCTGTTCAGGCAACTGCCACTCTGGAGCGGGTCCATCGAACTCGCGGGACGGGACCTCTCGGGGCTCGCGGCCGACGAGATGGTCGCGAACGGCGTCGCCTACGTCCCGCAGACGGAGAACGTCTTCCCGAACCTCACCGTCGCGGAGAACCTCGACATCGGCACCATCCACGCCGCGGACCCCGAGGGCCGCCGGGGGGCGATGTTCGACCTCTTCCCCCGGCTGGAGGAACGACAGGAGCAGGACGCGAGCACGCTCTCGGGCGGCGAACGACAGATGCTCGCGATGGCCCGTGCGCTCCTGCCGGATCCGGACCTCCTGCTCATCGACGAACCCTCCGCCGGGTTGGCCCCGCAGCTCATCGAGCGCACCTTCGAGCACGTCGACCGGATTCGGCAGGCGGGCACGGCGGTGCTCGTCGTCGAGCAGAACGTGACGGCCGCACTGGCGGTGGCCGACCGGGGGTACGTCCTCGATATGGGCGAGAACCGCTTCGAGGCCGACGCCGCCACCATCCGTGACTCGGCGCGCATCCGGGACCTCTACCTCGGGAAGTAGCCGCCACGGGAGACCGACGGACAGTTCGACCCCCCATCAGAACCGCCGAGAGACGGATGCTCCCGGACGTACTACACCCCCCATGCCGTCGAAACGCTACCGCTGTAACCTGTGTGGGAAGGACTTCGGCGCGCGGGATACCCTCGACGACCACCTCGAACGGCGCCACCCGAAGGCGGACGTCCGCTGGTGGATGGTCGCGGAGCGGCCGGACGTGGAACTGCCCTTCGAAGGCAGATAGGTACCCCCGTCGAGTGCTGACAATCCCCGTTCGCTGAGCTTTCGTGTCAGCGTTCCAGTAATGGACGGCGTACACCATCGCCCGCGCCGACCGGGAACGCCGGAGTGCGGTCGTCTTTCGCCAATCTCTGGTTGTATGCGGCGACGAAACGGCGACCACGAGCGGAGGGAACACGCGGCCGGCAATCCCGATCGACCGGCCCGCGACACGTTCTCGGGCGCTGAACAGTTGTTCCCCCGGCGCCCGCGGGACCGTCGAAACAGTCGGGGCGGACGCCGAGACGGTCACCGCGCTTCAAGTGTGATTGTGTCGTCAGGACCGATGCATGACAACTGATAGATACTCTCAACTCGGTGAGAGTACCACGAGGCGAATTCTAGTCGTACTGCTCGTCGCCGCGATGGTCGCCCTCGCCGGCTGTGGCGGTGCGGGCGACAACACGACTAACGCCACCGACGGGACGGACGGCGTCACGACGGCCGATACGGCGGAACCGACGGACGGGACGGTCACCGACGACGGAGCGGTGACGACCGAACCCGGTGACGGCGTCACCACGACCGAACCCGGCAGCGTCGACAACGGAACGAACGCGAGCGCGAACGCCTCGCTTCGCGTCGCACACCTCTCGCCGGACGCGCCCGCCGTGGACGTGACGGTCAACGGCGAACCGTTCGCCACGGACGTCTCGTTCGGCAACATCACGAACTACACCGAGGTCCCACCGGGCGAGTACAACGTCACCATCGCCGCGGCGAACAACAGCAGCGCGGTGGTGTTCAACGACAACGTGACCCTGGAGGCGGGAGCGTACACCGCGGCCGCGGTCGGTGAGCTGAGCGAGAACGCGACCGAGGAGTTCGAGGTGCGCATCCTGGAGGACCGCACGAACCACTCCCAAGAGAGCGCCGCGGCGCGGCTCGTCCACGCCTCGCCCGGAGCGGGCCCGGTCGACGTGACGCTCAACACGAGCGGCGACGGGAACGCCACCGGGAACGACACGAACGACAGCGACGGCCCGACCGTGCTCTTCGACGACGTCGCCTTCGGCGACGTGACGGAGTACGTCGAGGTTCCGGGCGGGAACTACAGCCTCGACATCCGACCCGCGACGGCCGACAACGACGGGGAAGTGGTCACCACCGTCGACGTCTCCGTCGAGAACGGGACGGCCTACTCCGCGTACGCCGCGGGGTACGTCCTCCCCGACCAGGCACCGGCGAACACGCCCTTCGAGGTCGTCGTCGCCATCGACGG
>CAYYSW010000298.1:1993-3468 GCA_964474395.1 uncultured Halobacteriales archaeon | reverse complement strand
GGTCAAGGCCGCCGTCGAGCGCGACACCGGGTCGGGCAACGGCGTCTTCCTCGCCGAGGTCACCGACGAGGGCGTCGACATCCACGGCCACAAGGACTTCGACGAGGTCCTCTAGCGCGGCGCGCGTCTCACCGACGAACCGTTCTCCGACATCCTCCGGTCCTCAGCGGCGTCGTTACCGTTCGGTCCGTTCGCCGTCGTCGGGGACCGGCGAGGGAACCGGCAGCGCCCGGCGGTCGAGCGTCACCGTGTCCGTCTCCTCGTCGTACTCGACGACGCCGGCATCGCACAGGCGCGGGAGGTGCTCGCGGTACAGTTCGTCGTACACGTCGAGGACGTCCTCCGCGGGTATCTCCGTGATGGGCGTCCCCCTGTCCGCGACGGCCACCTCGTCGGCGATGTCCGGGAGGCTCACGACGTTGTGTCGCCAGAGCAACCCGAGGGCGCGGCGACGCCACGGGTCCGCGAGGACGTCGAACCACTCCCCGACGGAGGGAGTCTCCGCGCCACCGGGGTCGTCGCCGGCGTCCACCGCCCAGTCGAGGAGCCACTCCAGGGCGGGGTCCGAACGGAGCGTGACGGTCTCCGAGGCGTCGAACGCGACGAGGCCCGCCTCCCCCAGTGCGGGGAGGTCGACGTGGAAGAGGAAGGTCGCGAGCTCGCGTCGGCGCGACCCGTCGCCGGTCGCCGTGAGGTGGGCGACGAGGTCCTCGAACCGGGCCGAGCCACAGTCGGTCTCCCGGAGGTAACAGAGGACGCGGCGGCGGCGCTCGTCGGCGAGGTTGTGATAGAGGGCGTCGAGGTCGGCGGACGGGCCGTTCGACGAAGGCGTTACGCGCCCGTCGAGCACCGCGATGGGCGAGGGACCGTCAGTGTCGTCGTTCGTTGTCGTCATGGCGACGTGGTCTCCCGGCGCGTCGGAGCTGTCGGCGCGCCGCCGAAACGGCCCGGTCGACTGCCCGTCCTTGCCCGAGAGGACGAACGCGAACCCGTCTGCACCTGTCTGTGTGTGGAGGTTTGACCAGCGCCATATATACTTTCCCTCTCGTCGCTATACCGGGGAGGGCCACCGGAACCCACCGACTGCGCCGCCGTCAGAGCCCCCACATGAGCGCGATGGCTACCGGCGTCACCACCGCGAGCAGGAGCTGTAAGGGGCCCCCGACGCGGAGGTAGTCGGTGAAGTGGTAGCCACCCGGGGAGTACACCATCAGGTTCGTCTGGTAGCCGATGGGCGTCATGAACGCCGTCGAGGCGGCGAACGTCACCCCCAGCACGAACGCGAACTCGCTGGCCCCGATGCGCGCGGCGGCGTCGACCGCGACGGGTATCATCAGGACGACGCTGGCGACGGGCGTGATGACGTTCGCCAGCAGGCCCGTCAGCAGATAGAACAGCGCGAGGACGACGAGCGCCGGCAACACCTCGGCGTACTCCACGAGGACGCCCGCGAGGTACTCCGCACCCCCCGAGTT
>CAYYSW010000298.1:0-1983 GCA_964474395.1 uncultured Halobacteriales archaeon | reverse complement strand
GCCAGCAGGAAGATGACCTCCCAGCTGACCGACTCGTAGGCCTGGGCGGGCGAGAGGACGCCCGCGAGCACCATCGCGACGACGCCGGCGAGGGCGGCGATGACGATGGGGAGGGCGTCGAGGGCCGCGAGGGTGACGACACCCGCGACGATGGCGATGGCCACCGGCGCCTTCGTCTCCAGGATGGGGACGCTCCGGGCCGCCTCGAAGGGGTCCTCCTGGTCTGCCGTCTCGGTGACGGCGAACTCGGGTTCGTCGTCGAGGACCTCCACCATCGGCTTCGTCGTGTGCAGGAGCAACCCGTCCCCGTCCGAGAGGGCGACGTCCCCAAGGTCCTCGCGGACCACCTCCGACCCGCGGCGAACCGCGAGGACCGTCGCGGTGAACCGCTCGCGCAGGCGCGCCTCGGCGACGGTCAGGCCGATGAGCGGCGAGTCGGGTGGGACGACCACCTCGACCAGCGTCCCGCGGCGCTCGGGGTCCGCGAGTTCGTCCTCGGTGACCGCCGCACGGGGAAGGCGTCGGAGCGAGGCGAGGCCGACGAACGCCGACACCGCATCGTCGCTCCCCCGAACGGTCAGCACGTCCTGTGGCTGTATCTCGCGGTCGCTGGCCGGTGCGACGAACGTCTCCTCGCCGCGCACGATCTGGATGACGTCCACGTCCGCGTCGATGCGCGGGAGCGCCTCGGCGACGGTCTGGCCGATGAGCGGCGAGTTCCGCCTGACGTACACTCGCCAGAGGTACTCATCGAGGTCGAACTCCGCCGTGAGGTCGACGGGGTGGATGCGCTCGGGGAGGAGCCACTGGCCCACCGTCAGCAGGTAGGCGATACCGACGAGGAGGACGAGGACCCCGAGGGGCGTGAACTGGAACATCGAGAAGGGCGTGTTCGCCACCCCGAGGCCGGCGGCCACGTCGCTCGCGAGGATGTTCGTCGCCGTGCCGATGAGCGTCAACACCCCCCCGAGCATCGAGGCGTACGACAGCGGGATGAGGAGCTTCGACGGCGAGACGTGGCTCTCGTCGGCGAGGTCCGTCACCATCGGGATGAACATGGCGACGACCGGCGTGTTGTTGATGAACCCGGCGAGCGTCCCCGTCAGCCCCACCGTCGTGCCGAGGAGGCGCGACCCGTCGCCGCGCGTGAACGCGGCCACCCGCGCGCCGAGGCGCTGGACCGCCCCCGTCTCCTGGACCCCTTCGCTCAGGATGTACATCGCGAGGATGGTGACCGTGGCGGCGTTCGAGAACCCGGAGATGGCGTCGTCGGGGGTGATCCCCGTCCACGGGCGGAGGACGACCAGCGCGACGATGACGGCGATGGCGGTGACGTCCGGCGGGATGCGCTCGGTGACGAACAGGGCCACCGCGGCGAGGACGACGCCGAAGACGACGAGAGCCTCCGTGGACGGCGGGGGAACGGCCATACGATCACGGTAGCGGCCGGGGGGATAAATCGTTCAGCGACGACAGTGTCCCGTGTTGCTGTTCCTCACGTCGACGTGCCGTAGAACCCGGAACCGACCGGCGCTGCTGGTCGGCGGCGCGGCGGCCCTCGCGGTGGGCGCGCTCGCCTGCTACCGGGCGTTCGTCGGCGGAAGGTGGCGTGCGGTCGGCGGTCGGTCAGTCGAGGGTCAGGCCCGCGACCTCGACGCCCGACCCCTCCTCGACGCGCCCGATGACCTCGCCGTCCGTCGCCCCGGCGAGCGCCTCGGCGTCGTCGGGCGCCAGCGCCGCGACGAATCCCGTACCCATGTTGAACGTGCGGTACATCTCCTCGTCGTCCACGTCCCCCTCGCGCCGGACGAACTCGAAGACCGGCTGGGGGTCGAAGGCGTCCTCGACGACGTAGCGGAACGACCCCATCCGGTCGAGGTTAGTCCACCCGCCGCCGGTGACGTGGGCGGCGGCGTGGGGGCCGTGTTCGCGGAGCGGTCCGAGCAGGTCGGTGTAGATACGCGTCGGTTCGAGCAACACCTC
>CAYYSW010000297.1:0-3472 GCA_964474395.1 uncultured Halobacteriales archaeon | reverse complement strand
CGACCGCTACCTGTTCTTCTCGAACTGGCTCCACGGCGACGTCCGGATGTACGACGTGAGCGACCCCGCCAACCCCCGGCTCGCAGACCGCATCTGGGCCGGCGGGAACTTCGGCCCGCGCAACCCCATCGAGGGGGAACGCGACGTCTTCGGCGGCCCGCAGATGCTCCAGCTCTCGCTCGACGGCGAGCGCCTCTACTGGACCACCTCGCTGTTCTCCTCGTGGGACAACCAGTTCTACCCCGAGGAGGGCGAGCAGGGGTCGGTGATGCTGAAGGCCGACGTCGATCCGCGGAACGGGACGATGTCGCTCGACGAGGAGTTCCTCGTCGACTTCGGCGACCTGCCCGCGGGGCCGGCCCGCGCCCACGAGATCCGCTGGCCCGACGGCGACTGCACCTCCGACGTCTGGATGTAGCGTGGACGCGGACGAGGAGGGGACACAGGGGACCGGACCCCACACCGTCACCCTCGAATGGCCCGACGGACGGACCGCCGACCTCGCCGTCGGTGCCGAGGAGACGGTGCTCGCGGCGGCCGAGCGCGCCGGACTCGGCCTCCCGTTCGGCTGTCTGACCGGCGCGTGTGGCACCTGTACCGGACAGGTCGTCGGCGGGTCGGTAGCACACCGACGGGAACCCCGCGCGCTGAAGGAGCGCCACCTCGACGCCGGGTACGCCCTGCTCTGTATCGCGGTGCCGGAGGGCGACTGTCACCTGCGGGTGGGTGCGGACGTCCAGCGGGAACTCGCGCCCAACCCCTGGAAGTGACCCCGACCGGACAAGGGCTATCGCCACGCGTGACACATCTCGACACGACATGACCGACCTCGAACTCCTCGTGTTCGCACTCGGCGCGGGACTCGTCGTCGGGGTGGGGATGCTCGTGGCGGCGCTGGCGGCGACGACGGCGGCCGTCCGCTCGCTGGTCGCCGCCGCCGGCCCGCGGACCGGAACGGGCGTCCACCTCGACGTGGCGGCCGTCGAGGACCACTTCCGAACGCTGGCCCACGAGCGACACGTCTCCGCGGGCGTCGTCACCGACGTCGTCCCGGAGACACGCCGGCCGGGACCGTCCGTGCTGGCGCTCCTGCGGGCGCGCCGCGCGGGGGTCCGGGTGGACGTGGCGATACCGACCCCGGAGGGGGACGTCGCCAGCGAGTGGTTCCCGCTCCCCGACGAACTGGCCGGGCGCTCCCGACTCGAACGCCTCCTGGACGGCGCGGGCGTCCCCGGCGAGCGCCTCTCGGACCTCGTCGGCCGGGAGGTGCCGGTACGGAAGATCGGCAGCGAGTGGCGCGTGGCCCTCGACGCGCGCTCGCTCCCGGTCCGCTCGTTCGCGCGCGGCCTCGACGTCCTGTTCTCGCGGCGCCTCTGAGTTCGGACCCGAAGACGGATGTCCCGCGGGGTCGGCCCCCGATGCATGGACGACCCGGACGACGCGGAAGGCCCGGAGGCGGGGATGGCCCTCAACCGCGCCCACTGGGAGGACCTGGCCGACCTCCACCCGACGACCGACGCGTACGACGTCGAGGGCTTTCTCGACGGCGAGTCCTCGCTGATGCCCCTCGAACGCGAGGAGCTGGCCGGCGTCGAGGGCGAGACGATGCTCCACCTCCAGTGTCACTTCGGGCTGGACACCCTCTCGTGGGCGCGGGAGGGGTGGGACGTGACCGGCGTGGACTTCTCGGCGACCGCCATCGAGACGGCGCGGGAACTCGCCGCGGAGACGGGGCTCGACGACCGCGCGGCCTTCGTCGAGGCGAACGTCTACGACGTGCCCGAGGTGGTAGACCAGGAGTTCAGTCTCGTGTTCACCTCCTATGGCGTCCTGACGTGGCTCCCGGACATCGAGGGGTGGGCGGAGGTGGTCGCGGACTGCCTCGCGCCTGGGGGGACGTTCTACGTCGCCGAGATACACCCGTTCAGCCACGTCCTGATGGACGTCGGCCTCCGCGACGGGCGCCTGCACTCCGATTGGCGGTACTTCGGGGGCGCGGCACAGGCCTACGACGAGGACGGTTCCTACGCGGACCCGACGGCCACCCTCGACAACACGGAGACCCGGGAGTGGCCCCACCCGCTGGGTGACGTCGTGACGGCGCTCCTCGACGCCGGTCTCGAACTCGACTTCCTCCACGAACACGAGTTCGCCTGCTTCGAGCAGGTCGCCGGGATGGTCGAACGCGAGGACGGCTACTGGGACCTGCCGGGCGCGTCGCTCCCCTTCCTGTTCTCGCTGCGGGCGCGCGCTCCCGGGTGACCGGGGAACGAACGTGACCTGTCGGGCGCCCGCCGTCCGTGACATGGGACTCAGCGCACGCAACCGCCAGACCGGCGCGGTTCAGCGCATCGACGTCGAGGGACCCATCGCCGAGGTCCTCCTCGACGTGGACGGGACGGAGGTCACCTCGACTATCACCAGCGGGTCCGTCGAGCGCCTCGGGCTGGAGGAGGGCGACGAGGCCACGGCGGTCATCAAGGCCAGCGACGTGATGCTCGCGAACTCAGGCGGGGGGCGAGCGAGGTCGGCCCCGTCGACCGGAACGTGACCCAGCCCGCGTCGTCGGCCCCCGAATCCCGCTCCTCTAGAGCTCCGGCCCGCCGTGGTCGGCGACGAACTCCTCCACCGCCGCCCACGTCGGCGCGGCCCGCGCGCCCATCCGGAGCGACGTCAGCGCGCCGCAGGCGTTGGCGACGGCCAGCACCCGACCGAGCGTTTCCTCGGTCGGCTGGTCGCCGTCGAGGAAGCGCCACCGGGCGGCGATGTAGCCCGCGGCGAAGGCATCGCCCGCGCCGGTCGTGTCCACCGCGTCGATGGGGTAGCCGGGGTGGTCGAGTTCGTGGCCGGGGCGATGGACCGTCGCGCCCTGCCCGCCGCGTTTCACGACGACGGTCGCCTCCCGGACGAGCGCCTCGAAGGCCTCGCGGTCGGCGAACGTCGCCGCCTCGCGTTCGTTGAGGAAGAGGACGTCCGTGTTCGCGAGCGCGGGTCCGTAGTCCCGGTCGGCGATGCGCCGTCCCGGGTCGAAACTGACCGTCGTCCCCCGCTCGCGCGCGAGGTCCGCGAGGTGGGCCGCCGTCGCGGGCCGCTGGCTCGTCAGGTGGAGGTGGTCGGCGGCCGCGAGAACGGCCGGGTCGAGGTCGTCGGGCGTGAACGCCTCGTTCGCGCCGGCGTTCGAGAGCACCATCACCTCGCCGTCGCCGTCGACGACGAGGTACTTCGTGGACGTCTCGCGGCCCGTCGCGCGGACGACGCTGTCGATGTCCACGCCGGCCGCGGCCAGTTCCTCGCAGGCGAGCCGGCCCGTCTCGTCGTCGCCGACGCTGCCGAACAGGGACGCCTCGGCGCCGAGGGAGGAAAGCGTACAGGCGACGTTCGCCGCGCTCCCGCCGCCGGACTGGACCCGCTCCTCGATGAGCACCTCGCCGTCGGGGTCCGGCAGGCGGTCGACCCGGAGGGTGACGTCCCA
>CAYYSW010000296.1:0-3494 GCA_964474395.1 uncultured Halobacteriales archaeon | reverse complement strand
TCACGACGGTTCTCTACACGCTCATCGTCGCGGTGATGGTCGGCGTCACCGACCCGGGAAGCATCGCCGAGACCGCCACCCCGATGGCCGTGGCGGCGGAAGCGACCCTCGGCACCGCGGGCGTCTTCGCCATCGTCGTGGCCGCCATCCTGGCGCTCGTGAGCACCGCCAACGCGGGCATCCTCTCGTCGTCGCGGTACCCGTTCGCGATGAGTCGCGACAACCTCGTTCCGCCGTCGCTGTCGGTTGTCAGCGAACGGTTCGGCACGCCCAGCACCTCCATCACGCTCACCGGGGTCGTTCTGCTCCTCCTCATCGCGTTCGTCCCCATCCTCGACATCGCGAAACTCGCCAGCGCGTTCCAGATCCTCGTGTTCGGACTCGTCAACCTGGCCGTCATCGCCTTCCGCGAGGGGGGCGAGGGGTACGACCCCGAGTTCACCTCGCCGCTGTACCCCTGGATACAGGTGTTCGGCGTCGTCACCGGCGGGCTCCTGCTGACGCAGATGGGCACCGTCGCCCTCCTCGGCGCCCTCGCTATCACCGTCGGGAGCGTCGGCTGGTACGCCCTCTACGTCCGCCCGCGGGTGCGCCGGGAAGGGGCGGCGACGGACGCGGTTCGCCGGCACGTCGGCAGGGGGGCGCTCTCGGAGACCGCCGCGACGATAGAGGACACGGACACGCCCCGCGAGGTGCTCGTCGCGCTCACGAAGGACCTCGAGGAGGGCCGCGAACGGTCGCTGATAGCGGTCGCGGCCGACCTGGTCCGCCGCGAGGGCGGCCGCGTGGTCGTCGTCCGGTTCGAGGAGGTCCCCGACCAGGTCCCTCTCACCGGGGACGTCGCCGAACAGTCCTCGGCGGACCGCTCGTTCGAGGCGCGCATCGAGTCGCTCTCCGAGGAGCTGGACGTCGATATCGAGGCCGACGAGATCGTGAGCCACGACACGAAACACGCGGTCGTCAACTTCGCGGGCCGTCGGGGCGTCGGTTCCATCGTCGCCGAACACGAACCCCTCCGGCTTCGGTCCCGGCTGCTCGGCGACCCCGTCGACTGGATCGTCCGTCACGCCCCGTGTGACGTCCTCCTCGTCGACAACCTCGGGTACGACCGGCCCGAGCGCGTCGTCCTCTCGGGCGACGGCGGACCGTACCCGCCGCTGGCGGTGAACGTCGCCCAGGCCATCGCCGCGGCGAACGGGAGCGGCGTCTCGCTCTGGTACACTACCGGCGGGACGGGCTCCGACCAGTACGAGCGTACCATCGACGAGTACCAGGCCGAACTCTCGGAGCTGCTCTCCGTCCCGGTCCGCACGGAGTTCACGAGGACGGACGGGGGGACCCCGCCGACCCCCGACGTGGTCGTGCGTCGGGGCACGGACGAGCGGCTCCGAACGGTCCTGTTCGACGACCGCCCGGCCGTTCCGAACCCGGGCTGTACGACGGTCACGGTGTACCCCCACGGGTCACGCCGACCGCCGTTCACGCGCCGGCTGCTCGAACGGCTCACGTTCTGACGCGTCGCCCGGTCCGAGTTCGGTCCGCTGGCTGGACCCCACGACGGGTGGTCTCGGAGGGGACTGCAAGGAGGTCGGCCCCGTCCCGCCGAGGAGTGGGGGTTCTGGGAGTCATGTATAGGGCAACCCATCCGACACAACAACGTTCAAACCCGTCTCGACCCCACGTCGGTACGGATGCAGGTATTCGCGTCTCGGGCGGATCTGCGACGTGGGGTCCTCGGTGTCGCTCTCCTGGTCCTCGTCCTCGCCGCGGCGTACGTCGGTGCCCGCCAGTACGCGCCGTTCGTCTTCGACACCGGAGAGCTCCGCCGATGGATCGGACAGTTCGGCGTCTTCGCGCCGCTCGTCTTCGTCGCCCTCCAGGCCACACAGGTCGTCGTGGCCCCCGTTCCAGGCCAGGTCGTCGCCCTCGTCGCCGGCTACCTGTTCGGGCCGGTCGCGGGCACGGTGTACAGCATCACGGGCGTTCTCATCGGGAGCGCGGTCGCGTTCAGCCTCGCCAAGCGGTTCGGGCGGCCGATGGTCGAACGGCTCCTGGAGGAGGACGTGGTGACCCGGTTCGACGGCTTCGTCGACCGCGTCGGGCTCCCGGGGCTGTTCGTCTTCGTCGTCATCCCGGGCCTCCCGGACGACGCGATCTGTTTCCTGAGCGGCCTCACCAAGTGGCGGCTCCGCACGTTCCTCGCGGTCATCACCGTCGGTCGCCTCCCGGCGTACGTCGTCACCGTCTACGCCGGCGGGAGATTGGCGAGCGGAGACGTCGTGACGGCGCTGGCACTCATCGCGGCCATCGTCGTCCTCTCGGTCGTCGGCTACTACAAGCAGGACGCGATCCGGGAACGGCTCCAGGGGACTGAGCTGTCGCCCGGGGAGTGAGCGCTCCCGGCGTCGGTCGTTCGGGCGGCGACTCGTCGCTGCTCGTCGTACGGGCGGAACTGGGGGGAACTACGCCGAGGGGAGGAACTTTGCCCCCGTACGCCGTCCTCGGAGTGTGCGTGTAATCGCTCACCGCGGGTTCGGGGACTACTACCCGGAGAACACCGTGAGTGCGGTCGAACGGGCCTCGGAAGACGCCGACGCCGTCGAGATCGACGTCCGTCGATGCGGGTCGGGGGAGGTCGTCGTCATCCACTACGACCACGTCGCCCCGGTGACCGACGGCACCGGCGACGTCGACGCGCTCTCTGCGAGCGAGCTCGCCTCGCTCAGCGTCGAGGGCTCGACCGACGGCGTCCCCCGGCTGGAGACGGTACTCGGCGCGGTCCCCTCGGACACCGGCATCGTCATCGAACTCAAGGAAACCGGGCTCGCGGCGGACGTCCTCGAAGCCGTACGCGACATCGAGAACTCGGTCGTCGTCTCGGCGCTCGACGTGAACATCCACGCCCTGTGGGAGATGCGGCTCCTCGACGAGTCGGTGCCCCTCGCGTGTATCTTCAGCGTCCGGCCGAAGGAGGACCTGAAGGTCGCCGAACTCATCGGCTGTGACTACGTCTTCCCCCACTGGACGCTCTGTTTCGCGACCGACGTCGTCGAGCGGGCCCGCGAGCGGGGGATGGACGTCTACCCGTGGCCGGTCAGTTCGCGGGTCGTCGCCGGGGCACTCGGCCGGAAGGACGTCGACGGACTGCTCGCGACGACGCCGACGTGCGTCTCCCCGCTGGGCGAGCGCTTCCGTCCCGGTCGGCTCCTCGACCGTGGGCGCCCCTCCCGCTGACCGTTCCGGCCAGTGGTCGGTGGACGCTTCTGACGGCCGTCCCGCGGCGCGTCGTCCCTCGACGCGGAGCGAAGCGGTACTCGGCGTCGCGACGGGTCCCGCGGCGACGTCTCTCGGCCCGTACCGGCCGTGGCTTGGGGCTTTTTCACCTCGGCCGGCGAGCGGTCCGCATGGGCTACCACCTCGTCGACCCCGACGACCTGGACCAGTGGGACGACCGGCCGACGGACGTCCGCTCGCTGAGCGCCGCGGCCGGCTAC
>CAYYSW010000295.1:3290-3522 GCA_964474395.1 uncultured Halobacteriales archaeon | reverse complement strand
GTGGGTCGGGAGTCGGCGGCTTGAACCCCGTGGTCCTGGCCAATCTTCCCCCCGCCCGTCACCGCTGGGAGCCGCGGAGGATGAGCGGGCCGATCGCGAGCGTCCGCTTGGCGACGGTGGCGACCCGGAGGATGTAGGAGGTGAACAGCAGGAACGGGACCACCGTGATCGTGAACGCGACGGCGACGACCCAGGTGACGACGGGGATGTTCAGGAACGTCGCGGAGCCGAA
>CAYYSW010000295.1:0-3280 GCA_964474395.1 uncultured Halobacteriales archaeon | reverse complement strand
GCCCACTGGAAGTAGAGCGTCTTGATGTGCTCGCGGGCGGGCCCGAACATCGCGAGCGCCGTTCGGAGTTCGTCGAACGCCAGTTTCTGGTCCTCGTCGAGGGTGTCGCCGAAGTCGGCGGTCATCCGCTCGATCTGGAAGATCTTCCAGGAGTAGTTGAAGTTGAGCGCGGCGAACAGCACGTCGAACGTGCCGAACTGCGCGCCCTCGAGCTGGTCTTCGACCTCGTGGGCGTTGCCGTGGATGCTGTCGACGAGTTCGGTCACCTGCTCCTGGAGCTCCCGGTCGTCGCTCTCCATGACGATGCGGTCGAGCACCTCCGAGCGGCGCTCGGTCTCCTCGACGAGCGTCCGAAGGAACGACGAGGGGTCGGCGGGGACGACGTCGCCGAGCAGGTCCTTCGCGTACGTCCTGAAGTCCATCGCGTCGCTCATACGCTGGCGCTGGTCGCCGAGCGGCCCGGTCTCCTGGGAGAGCACGAGCTGGTTGATACTGACGACGAGCGTCGTCCCGGTGACGAGGACGCCGATCATCGACGAGAAGATGGTCTCGATGGTGTCGGTCGACTTCACCTCGGAGTAGAGCGACGGCGCGAGGAAGACGCTGAACAGCATGAACCCGACGAAGACGACACCGGCGAGCACCCCAGTGACGACGAACCGGTTGGTCTGCAGGAGCAACCGGAGCTTGAGGCGGCTCTCGCCCGAGCGTTCGCGCATCGTGTCGCCGGTGCTGATGTCGTCGCTCCCGTCGTTCCCGTTCTCACTCATCGCCGTCCCCCGACCCCGACGCTGCGTCCGAGTCGGATTCCGAATCCGACCCCATCCCCACGGGCCGTTCCATGAGGAGGTACTTCGTCCCCCCGTCGACGTAGTCGACCGTCTCGGCGAGGCGCCAGCCGTCGCTTCCGAGGTCGTTGAGCTGGTCGGTCGGGTCGCTCGCTTCCTTCTTCGTCGACTCGCGCGGCGGTCTGACGGCACGGTACTCCCACTCGTCCGGGTAGTCGAACGCCATAGCGCGGGTTTCGCCCCAGGTGGCAAATGTGCTGGGCCGTCCCCTGCCACGTCGGGCCGTCGGCGGGGTCGCGGGACGCACAGTCGCGGGCGGTCGTCCGCGGGGCACTGCCGTCGGGATGGGCCGCGGGTCGGACGGGGGCGATGCGATACACCGACCGGCCCCGCCGGGGGACCGGGTCACGACCCCCGCCTCAGAGGTCGTACAGCTCGCCGTACTTGCCCTTCGCGTACTCGACGAAGTAGTCGGCCGTGTACGGTTGGCCCGTCGCCACCTCGACCAGTTCGTCGGTCGTGTAGCGCTGGCCGTGACTGTGGACGTTCTCGGTCAGCCACTCGTGGAGGGCGTCGAACTCGCCGGCCATCGTCTTGGCGTTCAGGTCCTGAACCTCGGCCTCCGCGGCGGCGTACAGCTGGGCGGCGAGGACGCTCCCGAGCGAGTACGTGGGGAAGTAGCCGAAGTTGCCGTGGCTCCAGTGGATGTCCTGCAGACAGCCCTCCGCGTCGGTGTCGGGGCGTACGCCCAGGTACTCCTCCATCTTGTCGTTCCAGGCCTCGGGGACGTCCGCCACGTCGAGGTCTCCGCTGATGAGGTCGCGCTCGATCTCGAAGCGGAGGATGATGTGCATGTGGTAGGTGAGCTCGTCGGCCTCCACCCGGATGAGGTTGTCAGTGAACACCTGGTTGGCGGCCTCGTACACCTCGTCGACGCCGAGGTCGGTCGTCGAGGGGAAGTGCTCGTGGAGCGTCGGGAGGAAGTGTTCCCACCACGCGCGGGTGCGCCCGACGTGGTTCTCCCAGAGGCGCGACTGCGACTCGTGGACCGAGAGGTTCCGGTGGGAGCCAAGCGGCGTCCCGTAGTGCTCGTCGGGCAGGCCGAGGGTGTAGGTGGCGTGGCCGAACTCGTGGATGGTGGAGGTGAGCGCGTCCAGCGGGTCGGACTCGTCGAAGCGCGTCGTCACGCGGGCGTCGAACTGGTTGCCCGTCGAGAACGGATGGGGGGCGGTGTCGAGGCGGCCGCGGTCCCACGGGTAGCCGAGCGTCGTCAGGGCATCTCGGACCAGTTCCTCCTGGGTGTCGGCGTCGTAGGTGTCGGGGAACGCCTCCGCGCGGGTCGTCACGTCGGCGTCGCGCTCGTTGATGCGTTCGATGAGCGGGACGAGTTCGTCGCGGAGTTCCTCGAGGACCCGCTCGGCGGTGTCGAGGTCGAGGTACGGCTCGTAGTCCGCGAAGAGCACCGCATAGGGGTCGGCGTCCGGGTCGATGTGCTCGGCGTACTCGCGTTTGAGTTCGACGAGGCGTTCGAGGGTGGGCGCGAAGTGCTCGAAGTCGTCGTTGGCCTTCGCCTCCTTCCATATCGGGAGGGCCTCGCTCGCCGTCTCGGAGATCTCCTCGACGAGGTCGCTCGGGACGCTGTCGGCGCGGTCGTACTCGCGGCGCGTCTCGCGGACGACCGCAGACTGCTCGTCGTCGAGGTCCGCGTCGCCGTCGAACGCGTCGAGGTACGCCCCCATCTCGTCGCTCGTCAGGAGGTCGTGACTGAGCGTCGAGAGCGTCGAGAGCTGTTTCGAACGGGCGGGCGTACCGCCCTCGGGCATCATCACCTGCTGGTCCCACGAGAGCACCTGACCGGCCTGTTCGACGTTCGCGATGCGCCGCACCTCGTCGAGGAAGGCGTCGTACTCCGGTTCGGAGGACTGCTCTGTCGCCATGCTCCGAACGTGGCCACCGTGAGATATCAATCCACGCACTTGCCCTCGCGTGCGCGGCGACCGCCGTCGGGGCGGGGCGTCAGTCGAGTGCGGCGACCCGCTCGACGGTCCCGCGGTAGATGTCGTAACAGCGGTCCAGCACCGGGAGCGAGACGCTCTCCTCTGCGGTGTGGGCCTCGCCCGGCTCGGCGGCGCCACAGACCACGCAGGTCGTCCCCGCCCCCGCGAGCCACCCCGCGTCGGTCGCGTGCGGTTTGGCCACCTTCCGGGGCGTCCCGTCCTGCGCGTCGCGGGCCGCCGCGAGGACCGCCGCCGCGAAGCCCTCGTCGTCGCAGGCCATCGGCGGGAGGTCCTGGTCGACGGTCCAGGAGACGCCCTCGCACTCCTCGACCCGGTCCAGCGCGGCACGCTCGCCGGGGACGGTCCGCTCGTCGACCGTGAACGAGCACGACTCCGGGATGACGTTCCACGCGCTCCCGCCCTCGATTTCCGTGACGACGACGCTCCCCGAGAGCGACTGGCCGAGCACCTCGGCGCTCGGGGCGTCGAGGTCGC
>CAYYSW010000294.1:0-3527 GCA_964474395.1 uncultured Halobacteriales archaeon | reverse complement strand
CGAAGAAGTCCCCGACGGTTCCGTTGGTGATCCACATCTTGTTGCCGTTGATGACCCACTCGTCGCCGTCCTTCTCGGCCGTCGTGGAGACCGAAGAGACGTCGCTGCCGGTGTCCGGCTCGGAGATGGCCGCGCCCATGATGGCCTCGCCGGTGGCGACGGGTTCGAGGAACCGCGCTTTCTGTTCCTCGGTGCCGTACTCGAGAAGGGCGTCGCTCCCGAACGTGGTGGCGGTGATGGAGAGCGCGATGCCGGGGTCGACGGCGAACATCTCCTCGACGATGAGCGCGGTCTCGAGGGCGCTGTAGCCCGCGCCGCCGTACTCCATGGGGATGTTGGCGCCGGTCAGACCCATCTCGGCGGCCGTCTCGAGTACCTCGTGGGGGAACTTCTCGTCGACGTCGTACTCCTGTGCGACGGGGGCGATCTCGTTTGCCGCGAAGCGGCGGACCTCCTCCTGTATCTGTCTCTGCTCGGCCGAGAGTTCGAAGTCCATGTAACGACCCTCACGGTCGTTCCCCGATAACCGTTTCCCGAAGGTTTGGAACCTGTAAGGAGTTGTCGCACAGGCGAGTGGAAACGTTCAACACACGGGCGACGGACCCTACACCCGTTAGCATGGAGTTCGACGACATCCAGACGATCGCCGTCCTCGGGGCCGGCAACATGGGCCACGGTATCGCGGAAGTGGCCGCGATGGCCGGCTACGAGGTGCACCTGCGCGACATCAAAGAGGAGTTCGTCGAGAAACTCGCCGAGAAGGACCAGCTGAGCGAGGAGGAGGCCGACGCCGCACTCGACCGCGTCACCCCCCTCGTGGACATGGAGGAGGCCGTCGCGGACGTCGACTTCATCATCGAGGCGGTGCCCGAGAAGATGGACATCAAGAAGGACGTCTACGGGGACGTGCAGGCGCACGCTCCCGACGACGCCATCATCGCGACCAACACCTCCTCGCTGTCCATCACGGAGCTCTCGGAGGTCACCGAGCGTCCCGAGCAGTTCTGCGGGATGCACTTTTTCAACCCGCCGGTGCGGATGCAGCTCGTCGAGGTCATCACGGGCGCACACACCACCGAGGAGACCCTCGAACTCACCGAGGAGCTCGCGGAGGCGTTCGGCAAGACGCCCGTGCGCGTCCGCAAGGACTCGCCCGGGTTCATCGTCAACCGCATCCTCGTTCCCCTGATGAACGAAGCGTGCTGGATCGTCGAGGAGGACGACGCGACCATGCAGGAGGTCGACTCGACGGTCAAGTACGACATCGGCCTGCCGATGGGCGCGTTCGAACTGGGCGACCAGGTCGGCAACGACGTCACCTACCACGTCCTCGAGTACATGCACGAGGTGCTCGGCGAGGCGTACGCGCCGTGCCCGCTCCTCGAACGCACGGTCGAGGAGGAGCGCTTCGGCAAGAAGACCGGCGAGGGCTTCTACGACTACGAGGACGGCGAGGGTGCGGACGTGCCCCCCGACCAGACCCGCGAGGACGTCAAGCGCCGCCTGCTCGCCGTGATGGCCAACGAGGTCGGCAATCTCGTCGGCAACGACGTCGCGCCCGCGAAGGACATCGACGAGGCAGTCATGCTCGGCGGCGGCTACCCGACCGGCCCCGCGAAGATGGCCGACGACTACGGCCTGGAGTCGCTCGTCGAGACCCTCGACGACCTCCGCGAGGAGAAGGAGGCCGTCCGCTACGAGGTGTCCGACTACCTCCGTGAGCGCGCCGGCGAGGGCGGGTTCTACGAGCAGGGCGACGATGCCGAGACGGACTTCTCGACCATCGAACTCGAGTACCCCGGCGACATGGTCGGCCAGATAGTCCTCGACCGCGAGGCGCGGATGAACACGGTCAACCCCGAGATGCTCGACGAACTCTCGGAGGCAATCGACCGCTTCGAGGACGACGACGACGTGCGCGCCATCCTCGTCACGGGGAAAGGCGACCGGGCGTTCTCCGCGGGCGCGGACGTGAGCGGCTTCGCCGCCAGCGCGGAGCCACTGGAGGCCATCGAACTCTCGAAGAAGGGCCAGGAGACCTTCGGCAAACTGGAGGAGTCCCCGCTGCCCGTCCTCGCGGGCATCGACGGGTTCGCGCTCGGCGGCGGGTTCGAACTCTCGATGTGCTGTGACCTGCGCATCGCGAGCGAGCGCTCCGAACTCGGCCTGCCCGAGCACAGCCTCGGGCTCCTGCCGGGGTGGGGTGGCACCCAGCGCCTCCAGCGCCTCGTCGGGATGAGCCGCGCGAAGGAGATCATCCTCACCGCCGAGCGCTTCGACGCCCAGACGATGTACGACTACAACGTCGTCAACGAGGTCGTCCCGAACGACGAGTTCGAGGAGCGAATCCACGAGGCGGCCGCCGACCTCGCCGGTGGGCCGCCCATCTCGCGCTGGCTGACGAAGCGCGCGATGCTCCGCGGCTGGGAGAACACCGAGGCCGGCCTGGACCTCGAAGCGCAGGCGTTCGGCCACCTCATGGGTACCGACGACCTGATGACCGGCATCACGGCGTTCATGAACGGCGAGGACGCCGAGTTCGAGGGCAAGTAACGCCGGTCAGTGTGGTCCCCCGGCTTTGTGCCGTAGTACCGGGGCGACGGCGAAAGACAGGCTTTATGAACTGGTGCGACGGAACTGTGAATGTAGCTCGGTTGGTGTAGTCCGGCCAATCATTTCGGCCTTTCGAGCCGATGACACGGGTTCAAATCCCGTACCGAGCACTTCTCGAGCGAACGACGTGAGCGCGAGAAGTGCGCAGCGTCGGATTTGAATCAGGGAGCGCCGCGAGCGAAGCGAGCAAGCGACCGAGGTTCGAATTCCGCACCGGACATCCCACAGGCCAGTCGAGTCCCGAGTCTCGCTATCACATGTAGAATTCCGTTCGACATCGGTGAGCCCGGCCACGGCGGGATTTCCGCCTACCTCGGAACCGGCCCAGACCAGGGGACTGTCCTCGTCAGTCCGACACGACCCCCGATTCGGCGGTTCGCGTCGTTCTAGAGCACTAAGACGACAGTACAATCCTCGAAGTCGAATATTAACTTCTTACAAACATTCATGTACCTGTACTCAAAGAGAGTGGTAGAGGTCAGTGGGAAATGAGCACGCTCGATTCACGCGGCGACGTCAGTCCGGAACCGATAACGACCGAGAACGGCGATGCGTACCGCACGTCGCACGACTTCGGCACCCCCGGATCCGTGAGTATCACCGTCGTCGAGACGGTGAGTGCGGTACTGGAGGAGTCCCCGGGCACGGTCGAACCGCTGTACGACGTCGTGGACCCGGACGCGCTCGACGACCTGTTCCGACCGAAGGCCGACGGAACGCCGCGCGTCCGTGGGGCCGTGACGTTCACCCTGGACGGGTGTGAGGTGACCGTCGAGGGGACGGGCGACGTTCTCGTCGTTCCCCCCGAGGAGTGAGCCCACGGGGCCGGTCCGTCGTCGGGCCGGACGGACGGGCTCGCGTCGACGTTCACCTCGGGTTACTCTGAGGGAGCGAGGGCTGAGAAGCGTGATATC
>CAYYSW010000293.1:0-3545 GCA_964474395.1 uncultured Halobacteriales archaeon | reverse complement strand
AGTGGCTCCAGGACATCAACCGCCGGGCGTGGTCGCTCGAACGGGTCCACGAGGAACTCGAGACCGAGATGCTCGACGCCTGGACCGACGTCCGCTCGACGTTCGACCGCGACGACGCCCTCTCGTGGCGCGACGCGGCGTACGTCGTCGGGCTCCAGCGCGTCGTCGACGCCCACACCGCCCGCGGCCTCTGGCCGTAGGCGGGCGACCTACCCCGTCTTCGCCGTCTCTTCGTGCTCTCCCGACCGGAGCGCCAGCACCGCCCGTTCCTTCGCGCCGGCCTCCACCATCACGTCCGACTCGCGGGCGAGCCACTCCGGGACGCCCGCGACGTACTCCGCGTGGGCCTGCGGTCTGGCGTCGGACCCGTCGTGGAGCCGTCCCGGTTCGGAGTAGTGCGTAATCGGCCGGACGGGCCAGGTTCCCTTCGCCAGGTCGAACGCCTCGCGGTAGGTCAGACCCCGGTCGGCGAACTGGTGGTGGTGGTAGTCGAAGGTGACCGGGACGCCGAGCGGGTCCGCGACGGCCTCGACGAGTTCGGGTACCGACCAGCAGCGCTCGGTGTCGTCGTTCTCGACGGTCAGGCGCTCGCGTGCGGCGGGCGAGAGACGTTCGACGGCCGCCCGGAACCGCTCGCCGGTCGCCTCCTTGTCGCCGTAGTGCCCGCCGATGTGGACGTTCACCGAGTAGTACGGCGAGCGCTCCAGTCCCAGCAGGTCCAGCCACGCGCCGTGGTTCTCCAGATCCGTCAGCGACCGCTCGACGGTGTCCGCCGACTCGCTCGCGAGTTTGCACCAGTGGTTCGGGTGGAACGTCAGGCGCATCCCGTGGTCCTCGACGAACTGCCCGCAGTCGCGGGCGACCCGTCTGATGGCGTCGTAGTCCGGCAGCTCCGTCAGGTCGTACTGGGAGTGCCACGGGACGAGGTCCGAGCTACAGCGGTAGAAGTCGATGCCGTGGTCGTGGTTCCACTCCAGGATCGCGCGGAGGTCGCGGACGTTCGCCAGCGTCAGTTCGGAGGCGTAGGGCAGCCCCTTCGACTCCCACGTCTTCCGTTGCATCCCCCGGTTGCAGCGAAGCGGCGGGTCGCGCTCGCGGAGGGTGTGGTTCATACAGGGGTAACCGAGCATCGCGTCCGCTACGCGCCGAGGGCGGGTAGGTCGTGCGATAGCGGCGCTCCGGGCGTTCCGTCGTCGGTACGCCAATACCCCCGACGTGCGGTCGACGGCCGCGTTCGTGGGTCGGTACCGCGTTTCGTTACGGATTTATTAATAGTGACACTCGATACCGTGATATGGAGTCCGGCGAGGACGCGCTCGGGACGGCGATGCTCGACGCCCAGCGCGGCGGCCTGCGCGGCGAGGTCATCCACCGCGACGGGAGCGAGGTGTGGCCGGCGTCCATCGAGGAGAACTACTTCGGCTCCCCCGAGGAGTGGCACCCCGACAGCCGGGACCTGTACGACTCGCTCGACGGTCCCGTCCTCGACGTGGGCTGTGGCGCGGGGCAACACGCCCTGACCTTCCAGAACCACGCCCTCGAGGTGACGGCCTTCGACGTCTCGCCGAACGCCGTCCGGGCGGCCCGCGAGCGCGGCGTCGCGGACGCCCGCGTGGCCGACATGTTCGACCTGTCCGACGAGTTCCCGCGCGACGGGTTCCGAACCGCGCTGCTCAACGGGACGCAACTCGGTCTCGGCGGGTCGCTCGCGGGGGTCTCGGGACTGCTCGCCGACGTCGCGCGGGTCACGGACGACGCCGGGACCGCCGTCGTGGACAGCTACGACCCGCGCCACATCGACGCTCCGGGGGAGTTCGGCGGCTACCGGCCCGACCCCCGGCAGGGCGTCTGCCGGCGGGCGTTCCACGTCGAGTACGACCGCGACGGCGAGCGACTGGTCGGGCCGTCGCTCTCGTTCGTCCTGTTCTCGCCTGAGCGCCTCCGGGACGCCTGCGTGGGCACGGCGTGGTCGGTCCGGGAGGTACGCCGGAGGGGGGCGAGCGCGCCGTACTACAGGGCCGTGCTGGGGAAGCGACCGTGACTCACTCGCGGGTGCGCACCAGCACCAGCGCGTTCGTCCCGTCTGCGTAGTACCGGGGGACGGTCCGGCGGTGCTCGAACCCGTGCTGTCGGTAGAGCGCGAGGGCGGGGTCGTTGTCCTCCCTCACCTCGAGTTTCGTCGCGTGGGCTCCCTGCGCTTCGAGCGTCGCCAGCGCGTGTTTGAGGAGGAGCGTGCCGATACCCCGCCCGCGGAACTCGGGGGCGACCGCGAGGTCCTTCACGTGGCCGATGTCCCGCCCGAAGTTCGGCGTGAGGTCCGCGACGACGTAGCCCGCGATCGCCCGGTCGCCGGTCCGCCAGTCACGGGACCCGCCGTCGCCCTCCCCCTCCTCGACGGGACACTCCGCCACCATGAACCCGGGTTCGTCGAGGAAGCGCTCGAACCCCTCGAAGGGCCACGGCTGGGGGAACGCCTGCCGCTCGATGCGGAACACCTCCAGCAGGTCGCCGCGCTCGGCCCGCCTGACCGTCGGGGCGCCCTCGGTGCCGGCATCGCCCGGTGTCGTCGTCACGACACCGTGTAGAACGCCGATTGGTATGAGTGGTCGGGGTGAGCGCGACCGCTCGGGGAACGTGAAAGAACGGAGAAGGGGCGTGTCGCGTTAGTCGTCGGCGGGTGCCGCGCCGCCCTCGTCCTCGTACTGCTGGCGGGTCAGCGAGAGCTTGCCGCCGGCGGCGAGGATGCGCCGCTCGCGCTCGGAGGCCTCCAGCCGGCCGGTCGCCTCCCAGTCGTCGTTGACGCGGAAGGTGAACTCCTCCTGGCCGGACTCGACTGCCTCGGCGACGTCGTCGACGATCTCGATGTCATCGCCCTGCTCGAACTTCCCGTAGGTCTCCTCGTCGATGACGAGGGGGAGCAGGCCGAAGTTGAAGAGGTTCGCCTTGTGGATGCGGGCGAAGCTCTGGGCGAAGACGCCCTGGATACCGAGGTACATCGGACAGAGGGCCGCGTGCTCGCGCGAGGAGCCCTGCCCGTAGTTCTCGCCGGCGACGAGGAAGCCGCCGTCGCTCTCCAGTGCGCGCTCCGCGAACGTGTCGTCGACGCGCGAGAGCGTGAACTCCGAGAGCTTCGGGATGTTCGACCGGTACATCAGGATGTCCTGCGTGGCAGGGATGATGTGGTCGGTCGTGATGTTGTCCTCCATCTTGAGGAGGGCCGGCCCTTCGAGGTCGGACTCGAGGGCGTCCTTCAGCGGCACGTCGCCGATGTTGGGGCCCTTGATGAGGCCGTCGTCGACGGCCTCGTCGGGCGCGATGAGGTCGGCCTTCGAGCCGTCGTACTGCTCGGGCAGTTCGAGGCCGGGCGCCTCGAGGTCGCCGAGTTCGTCGGCGAGGTCACGCGGGTCGACGATCTCGCCCTTGAGGGCGGCCGCGGTGGCGACCTCCGGCGAGCAGAGGTAGACGTTGTCGTCCTCGATGCCGGAGCGACCCTCGAAGTTGCGGTTGAACGTCCGCAGCGAGACGGAGTCGGAGGCGGGGACGTG
>CAYYSW010000292.1:0-3554 GCA_964474395.1 uncultured Halobacteriales archaeon | reverse complement strand
TGCCGTCGACCTCGACCATGGCCTTCGGTTTGTCGTCCGTCAACGGGCGGAGCCGCGTTCCCTTCCCGGCGGCGAGTACGACTGCTTGCATTACTCGTTCCATCAGGCTACCGGGTTAAAGTGTCGTCGGCCTCTCGGCGGAGCGGTGTACCGTGCCACGCACCGGGGGCCGGCCGTCGCCTGTGGGCGCCTCGCACGAGGTGCGACGAGCCGAACGGGTAAAGGGGTTCGACGGTGATTCTCCGGGTGATGAACGTATCAGTCGTCGGCAGCGGCTACGTCGGGACGAGCGTCGCCGCCTGTTTCGCCGACCTCGGCCACGACGTCACGGCCATCGACATCGACCCCGATATCGTCGAGCGCATCAACGCCGGCGAGTCGCCCATCCACGAGCCCGGCCTCCCCGAACTCATCGAGGAACACGCCGGCGGCCGCCTGCGCGCGACGACCGAACACGACGCGTTGCTCGACACGGACATCACGTTCGTCGCCATGCAGACCCCCTCGCGCGAGGACGGCTCCATCGACCTCTCGGTGGTCGAAGCGGGGATGCGCGACGTCGGCGAGACCCTCGCCGAGAAAGACGGCTATCACCTCGTCGTCGTCAAGTCCACGGTCATCCCCGGGATGACCGAGGAACGGCTCACGCCCATCCTGGAGGAGGCTTCGGGCAAGACCGCCGGCGAGGACTTCGGCGTCGCCGTCAACCCCGAATTCCAGAGTCAGGGCTCCGCGGTCGAGGACTTCATGCACCCCGACAAGCTCGTCTTCGGCACCGACGGCGACCAGCGCACGCTGGACCTCCTCCACGAGCTGTACGACCCGCTCGTCGAGGCCAACGAGGGCGACGTGCCCGTCGTCGAGACGGGCCAGCGCGAGGGCGCGATGATCAAGTACGCGAACAACGTCTTCCTCGCGGCCAAGATATCGACCATCAACGAACTCGGGAACATCTGCAAGGAGTTCGACGTGGACTCCTACGCCGTCGCCGACGCCATCGGCCTCGACGAGCGCATCGGCGAGCAGTTCCTCAACTCGGGGGTCGGCTGGGGCGGCTCGTGTTTCCCCAAGGACACCGACGCCCTGCGCGCGGCCGCCCGCTCGAAGAACTACGACCCGGTCCTCCTCGACGCAGTCGTCGCCGTCAACGACCACCAGCCAATGCGGATGCTCGAACTGCTCGAACGCCACGTCGACGTCGCGGGCAAGCGCGTCGCCGTCCTCGGCCTCGCGTTCAAGCCCGGCACGGACGACATCCGCGGGTCGCGCGCGAAGCTCGTCATCGAGGGGCTGCTCAACCGCGACGCCGAGGTGGTCGCCTACGACCCCATCGCAGCCGACAACATGCGCGAGGAGTTCCCCGACATCGAGTACGCGAACTCCGCCGCCGAGGCGCTCGACGGCGCTCACGGCGCCCTCGTCGTCACCGACTGGGACGAGTTCGCCGCCCTCGACGAGGAGTTCGGGACGATGGCCGAACCCGTCGTCGTCGACGGCCGCCACATCATCGAGGACCGCGAGGGCATCACCTACGAGGGCCTGACCTGGTAGATCCCGTCAGGACGTCGGACCGCGGACGAGCACGACGGACCCCGGCGCCGCCCGGACGACTCGCTCGGTGAGGGAGCCGACGGCGGGACGGGCATCCCCGTCCGTCGCCGGGAGACCGACGCAGACGGTGTCGTACCCGCGGAGCGCGTCTCCCATCGCGTCGGGGCCGTCGAGGACGACCCCGCGCTCGTATTCGCCCGGCGCGAGTCCGGCCGCCGCGGCGACGTCACCGACGGTCCCAGCTGGTTCGACCGCGAGCGCGTCGTCACCGTCGCCCTCGGACCCGACGAGGAACAGGGTGGGGACGCGCCCGTCGCCGGCGGCGCTCGCGAACTCGACCGCCCGCCGCGCGACCACGGGCGCGTCCGGGTCGGGGGCGACGAGTGCCGCCACCCGGCCGACGTCCTCCCCGTGCAGGCAGGCGAGCGACACCGGACAGGGCGTGCCCGCGACGACGGGGTCGAGCAGCGAACCGAACGTGTGACCCCCGGCGCCGAGCGTGCCGTCCCAGCCGAGGACGACCGCGTCGGCCTCCGCCTTCGCGATGGCCGCGAGGAGGGCCGCGGCGACGTCGCCTGCGACGACCGTCCGCGTCCGCAGGTGGACGCCGGCCTCGTCGGCCACGTCGTGGGCGCTCGCGAGGAGTTCCTGCCGGTGGTCCGCCCGGTCGGCCTCGACGTTCCGGAGCGGGGAGGGGTGTTCGACGCGGGTGACGTTCACGGCGACGAGTTCGGGCCGCCCGCCGGCCGCGTTCGCGTGGGCGCTCGCCGCGGCGAGTCGGAGCAGTCCCCCCTGGGTGGTCGGGTTGGAGACCGGGACGACGACCCGATAGGGGTCGACGGGCGACGGTCGGAGCGCCTCCCGGAGCAACCCCTCGCTCACGACGCGCGGACGGGCGTAGACGGCGTACCACAGGGTGCCGAAGGCGACGATCCCCGACCCGACGAGGACGACGACGGGCGCCATCTGCGAGACGACGACCAGCGAGAGGGCGACGCCGAGGACCGGCACCGCCGGGTAGAGCGGGCGGGGGAGCCGGAACGTCGGGTCGTACTCGTCGGGGTCCGCGCGCCGGAAGACGATCACCGCGACGTGGACGAGCGAGTAGGTGACCAGAAAGCTGAAACTCGCCGCCTCGGCGAGCAACGCGACGATGGCGTCGACCCGGAGGCCGGCCCCGACGAGGAGGGCCGTGGCGGCCCCCGTGGTCACGATGGCCCGGTGGGGCGTGAAGTACCGGCGGTGGCTCGCGTTCAGCCACCCGGTCACGACGCCGTCCCGGCCCATGGCGTAGATGACGCGCGAGGCGGCGAGGATGGAGGAGTTGGAACTGGAGATGGCGGCGACGACGGCGGCGAAGACGATGGCCGCCGCGCCCACCGGCCCGAGGTACACCGCGGCGACGTCCGCGACGGGGATGGGCGAGGCGGCCAGACGGTCGATGGGGAGGACGCCCGTGCTGACGAGCATCACGAGGACGTACAGTCCCGTCACGAGGACGACCGAGAGGAGCATCGACCGGGGGATGGTCCGCCCGGGGTCCTCTATCTCGCCCGCGACGGTCGCGATTATCTCGAAGCCGAGAAACGAGATGAACACGAGGCCGGTGGTCGCGACGACGCCGCTCGCCCCCGTGGGGGCGAACGGTTCGAGGTTCGCCGGGTCGATGGAGAGGACGCCGACGGCGACGAAGACGACGACGATGACGACCTCGACGCCGATGGTGACGTTCTGGAAGGAACTCGACTCCTCGGTCCCGTAGTAGTTCATCGCGACCAGCGCCAGCAACCCGACGAGGCCGAGGCCGACGACCAGCACCCGCCCGTCGAGGAAGGGCAGCGACTCGACGAGGTACTGCCCGAACCCGACCATGTAGAACGCGCTGGCGAACATGAGCCCGGTCCACATCCCCCAGCCGACGATGCTCCCGAAGAGGCTCCCGAGCGCCCGGTTGACGTAGTGGTAGCTCCCGCCGGCGATGGGCATGCCCGTCGCCAGCTCCG
>CAYYSW010000291.1:0-3559 GCA_964474395.1 uncultured Halobacteriales archaeon | reverse complement strand
CGCTCCGGCTCAGGCGGCGCAGTTGTTGGCGCCGGTTTCGAGTTCCGTCGCGTCGGTGGAGTCTATCGATTTCTTCCCCCGGTTGATGTCGATGATGGTCTCGTAGTTGTCGGGTTTCTCCGGGAGGTCGCCGACCATCCGCTCGACGAACGTCTCCTCGTCGAGTCCGACGAGGTCGAGGCCGTCGCGCACCGCAGAGAGCGGTGCGCCGACGAGGTCGCCGGGCGAGGCGTTCTCGTATGTGCCATCGTTGTTCACCGTCACGTGGCCCGGGAGGACCGTCAGGTCGTCGGGCAGCTCCATGAGCGTCCCGTGGAGGGTCTCGTACTGCATCCGTGCACCCTCCTCGGCGTCGGACTCCCCGAACTCCAGTTCGGTCCGGCCGACCGAATCGAGAAAGAGGGCGTCACCCGTGAGGACCGCCTCGTCGCCGACGCGGTAGGCGACCATCTCGGAGGTATGCCCCGGGGCGGCGAGCACTTCGATATCGACCTCGCCGACCGAGACGCGCTCCCCGTCGGCGAGGGGTTCGAAGTCGTACTCGACGGCACGGTCGGTCGCACGCTCGCCGAGGTGGTACGGCACGCCGAGCCTCGCCGCGAGGTCGCGTCCCCCCGAGATGTGGTCGGCGTGTACGTGCGTGTCCACGACCCGCGATATCGTCAGCCCTTCCTCTGTGGCAGTCGTGATGTACTGGTCGG
The DNA here is from genome assembly GCA_964474395.1 of uncultured Halobacteriales archaeon. GTDB lineage: Archaea > Halobacteriota > Halobacteria > Halobacteriales > Haloarculaceae > Halomarina. The sequence continues at coordinate 2,858 of CAYYSW010000291.1, read as the reverse complement.
TGTGGCGGGCGGGGTCGACGACGATGGCTTCGCCCGCCCGTTTGGAACCGACGAGGTAGCTGAGACAGCCCTTCGCGCGCCGCTGGAACTGGACGACGACGAGGTCGTCGTCCCTCGTATCGACCCGCGCGGTCTCGTACAGGGCGTTCCAGTCGCGCATGCCCCCCTTGACCACGCTCACGTCCTCCCGACCGCTCGCGTCGAGTTCGGCGGCGAGCGTCGTCGACGTCGCCCCCTTCCCACAGATGGTGATGACCTCGCCGCCCGCGGACCACTCCTCGACCCGCTCGCGCTGTTCGTCGCTCAGGGTCTCCGTCGGACCGAACGGCAGGTTCACGGCACCCTCGACGTGCCACGCCTCGAAGCTCTCCTCGGGGCGCGTGTCGATGAGAACGTAGTCGGTGTGACCGGCGTCCCGTTTCTCCGCGAGTTCCCGTGCGGTGATCGTCTCGAACATCGGTTGTCGTATCTGATTAGTATTGGGAACACTAAACACTATTGTCCACTCGATGGTACGCCTGCTGACGTGGTCTATCGGCAGAACGAGCCCGAGCTGACGATCCGCCTCGGGGCGACCGGTGGTAGGGTGGAGGACGGGTGGATCCGGGACGGAGCGTCCGCTCCCAACCGGCCGAGCTGCCACGTCACCACGACGCCGCTTTCCATTACAGACATAGGGGTGTTATGAGAGATAGAGATACGAAGCTGAGCGGCCGCTAGCCTTCCGAACGCGAACCGACCACGAAATTCCGACGGAAGGGAACCCCCAGTAACGGCGTTTTCCGGCGTGTCGAGTCTCGTACGCGTATGTTCGAAACAAAAGCCCCCAGCACGTAAGCGGTGGCGGGGCCGGCGACGTCCTCGCCTATCGACTTCGCCTCGACCGTCGCAACAGGGTATCGGCATCGGCGAACCGCCTGCCGCGTACGCGAACGTCGGAAGCAGGCGTGGGGGCCGTTACCGGAACCAGCCGAGCAGTTCGTAGTCGTGGTCGGGGGTGTACTGACGGAACAGCAGGCTGTTCGAGAGGACGCTCACGCTGGAGAACGCCATCGCCCCGGCGGCGAGCACCGGCTGGAGCAGTCCGAGCGAGGCCAGCGGAATCATCGCCGTGTTGTAGCCGAGCGCCCACACGAGGTTCTGTTTGATCTTCTGGAGCGTCGCGTCCGAGATGCGGATGGCCTTCACGACGTCGAGGGGGTCATCGCGCATCAGCGTCACGTCGGCCGCCTCGATTGCCACGTCGGTCCCGCTCCCGATAGCCGTGCCGACGTACGCGACGGCCAGCGCGGGCGCGTCGTTGACCCCGTCGCCGACCATCATCGCCTTGCGGCCCTCGTCCTGGATGGACTCGACGGCGTCGGACTTGTCCTCGGGGAGGACGCTCGCCCGGACGTTCTCGGGGTCGATGCCGACCGCTTCGGCGACGGCACGAGCGGTCCGCTCGTTGTCGCCGGTTATCATCATCACGTCGATGCCGCGCTCGCGGAGCTGGCGCACCGCCTCCTTCGCGCTCTCCTTGACCGTGTCGGCGTCGGCGACGACACCCACGAGTTCGCCCTCGTCCCCGTCGGCGGGCACGCGGGCCACCAGCATCGCCGTCTTCCCCTCGTTCTCCAGGCGCTCCATCGTCTCCTCGGCCGGCGAGGGGTCGATACCGTTGTCCCGAAGCAGCTTCCGGTTGCCGACCAGTACCTCTGTCCCACCCACCGTCGCGCGGATACCGTGACCGGGGACGTTCTCGAAGTTCTCGGGGTCGCGCACGTCGATGCCCCGCTCCTCGGCCCCGTCGACGATAGCCCGCGCGAGGGGGTGTTCGCTCGCGCTCTCGGCGGCCGCCGCGAGACGCAACACGTCGTCCTCGGAGAGGCGGTCGCGGGTCGTGAGCTGCCCCCCGTCGGTAGCCGGCTCGCCGCCGTCCGTCGCCGCCCGACCCCCGTCGTCGAAGACGACGACGTCGGTGAGTTCCATCTCTCCTTTCGTCAGCGTCCCCGTCTTGTCGAAGACGACCGTGTCGACGTCCTTCGCGCGTTCGAGGACGTCACCGCCCTTGAACAGGACGCCGTTCTGCGCGCCGATGGTCGTCCCGACCATCGTCGCGGCGGGCGTCGCCAGCCCCAGCGCACACGGGCAGGCGATGAGCACCGACGAGGCGAAGACGACGACCGCGAACTCGAAGACCGACACCGTCCCGCCGACGACCGCCGGTCCGCCGACGACCAGCCCCCACATCGGGAGCCACTCGACGAACCCCGCGAGCGCCTCGGGGAACAGGAACCAGACGACGCCCCAGAACAGGGCGTTGGCGATGACCGCGGGGACGAAGTACGCGCTGATTCGGTCGGCGAGGTTCTGGATGTCGGGCTGGCGGGACTGGGCCTCCTTGACCGTCTGTACGATCTGCTGGAGCGCCGTGTCCTTGCCGACCTTCGTCGCTTCGACGACGAGGACGCCGTTCTCGTTGATGGTCGAGCCGACCACCTCGTCGCCCTCCTCCTTCTCGACGGGGACGGACTCGCCGGTGACCATCGACTCGTCGACCGCGCTCTGCCCGTCGACGACGACGCCGTCGGTGGGTATCTTCTCGCCGGGACGGACCTTCATCCGGTCGCCGACCGCGACGTCCTCGAGGGGGACCTCCTCCTCGGTGCCGTCCTCGCGGACGACCGTCGCCGTTTCGGCTTCCATCTCCAGCAGCTTGCGGAGCGCGTCGCCGGCCTGTCCCTTCGAGCGGGCCTCGAGGTAGTTGCCGAGCGTGATGAACACGAGGATCAGCGCCGCCGTGTCGAAGTAGAGGCTCCCGGCGATCAGGTCCGCGAGCACCGCGACGGAGTAGACGTACGCCGTCGTCGACCCGA
>CAYYSW010000290.1:0-3614 GCA_964474395.1 uncultured Halobacteriales archaeon | reverse complement strand
GAACCGCGACCCGCAGTTCGGCCCGCTCGTCCTGTTCGGCCTCGGGGGCATCTTCGTCGAAGTGCTGGAGGACACGACGGTACGGGTGGCGCCGGTCAGCGAGCGCGAGGCCCGCGAGATGCTAGACGACATCAGGGCCGCGCCGCTCCTGCGGGGTGCGCGCGGCCGCGACCCCGTCGACGAGGCGGCGGTCGTCGAGACCCTCGGGCGCCTCTCGCAGCTGGTGACGGACTTCCCCGCCGTCCTCGAACTGGACGTGAACCCGCTGGTGGTCACCCCCGACGGCGCGTGTGCCGTCGACGTGCGCCTGACCATCGACCCGGAGGAGCTATGAACCCGATTCTCATCACCGCAACCGACGAGAGCACAGGCAAGACGGCCGTCGCGCTCGCGCTGGCGCTGGTCGCCCGCGAGCGGGGGCAGTCCGTCGGCTATATGAAGCCGAAGGGGACCCGCCTCCAGAGCGCCGTCGGGAAGACCCTCGACGAGGACCCGTTGCTCGCCCGCGAGGTACTGGACCTCGACGCCGAGATGGAGGACCTCGAACCGGTCGTCTACTCCCGGACGTTCATCGAACAGACGATGCGCGGGCGCGAGGACACCGATGGCCTCCGCCGGCGGATCCGAGAGCGCTACGACTCGCTCGCGGCCGACCGCGACCTGATGGTCGTGGAAGGCGGGGGGTCGTTCGCTACCGGGGGCGTCGCGGGCCTCACGGACGCGGACGTGGCCGACCTGCTTGACGCGCGGGCGGTCCTCGTCGCCCGCTACGAAGACCCGACGGACGTCGACGCGGTGCTCTCGGCGGCCCGCCACCTCGGGGACCGGCTGTCGGGCGTGCTGTTCAACGCCGTCCCGGACGCCGCCATGGACGGCCTCCGAGCGGACGTCGTCCCGTTCCTCGAAGGCGAGGGCGTCACCGTCTTCGGGGCGCTCCCGCGGGTCCAGGAACTCGCCGGCGTCACCGTCGCGGACCTCGCGGGGGAACTCGGCGGGCGCGTCCTGACCACGGACGCACCGACCGACGCCTTCGTCGAACGCTTCACGGTGGGCGCGATGAGCGCGGACGACGCCCTCCGCCAGTTCCGCCGAACGCGGGACGCGGCGGTCATCACCGGCGGGGACCGCCCGGAGATTCACTCCGCCGCCCTGGAGGCGCCGGGCATCAGGTGTCTCGTGCTCACCGGCGGGTTCGAACCGCCGGGGGCCGTCCTCGGCCGAGCGGAGGAGGCCGGCGTCCCGGTCGTCCTCGTCCAGTCGGACACCATCACCACCGTCGAACGCTGTGAGGACGTGATTCGCTCGGGCCGGACACGCGACACGCGGACCGTCGAACGGATGCGCGCGCTCCTGACCGACGGCGCCGACGTGGACTCGGTGCTCGCCCTCGCGGAGTGATACGTCGGTCCGACCCACCCATCGACCTGTCGCGCGAACGATTCGCAGCAATGCTTAATTGTCCGAAATTCGATTAGACTTAAGTCTACCGATACACAACAAGGACGTGGAGCTCCCGTAGCTCCGTAGTGTCACACGCGGGGTTCCCCTGCCCCGTGTTTCGAGTGTCGGAGTGGCGACGCCGGAACCGATAACCACCGTCCGGTGGATGCGGACCGTATGGACCACGGAACGGTAGGGGTCGAGGGACACACCCTCCACTACATCGAGAGCGACAGTGACGGGAGCGACGGGACTGACACTCAGGACGGGCCGCCGCTCGTCTGTCTGCACGGCGGCATCATCGACGCGGCGGCCGTCTCGTGGGGTGGCGTCCTCGAGGACCTGTCGGCGGCGCTCGGTCGGCGGGTGCTCGCCCTCGACCAGCTGGGCTACGGGGAGAGCGACCGTCCGGCCGACGCCGACTACTCGACGGCCGCCCACGTTCGGCGGTTCGCGGGGTTCGTCGATTCCCTCTCGCTCGACGCCGTCGTGCCCGTCGGCCTCTCGATGGGCGGCGGCGTCGCCCTCGGGTACGCCTTCGACCACACAGACCGGGTCGAGCGGCTCGTGCTCGTGGACAGCCACGGCCTTGGCGCGCCGGTGCCCGGCGGCAGGGCGACGTACCTCCTCTCGAAGGTCGACCTGCCGAACAGACTCGCGCTGGAACTGCTCTCCCGCAGCAGGCGGGCGACGCGGGCGAGTCTCGGCAACGTGGCGAAGGACCCGGAGCGACTAGCCGACTCGGTCGTCGATGCGGTGTACGACCTCCTCCAGCGCGAGGACCCCGGTCGTGCCTTCCGGGGGTGGCGCCGCAGCGAGGTGACGTGGAACGGCTACCGGACCGACTACACGAACCGGCTCGCGGAACTCCGGGTTCCGACGCTGGTCGTCCACGGCGAATCGGACGAGGTGGTGCCGGTGTCCGCGGCCCGGCAGGCGGCCGCCAGACTGCCGAACGGCACGCTGGAGGTCATCGCGGACTGTGCGCACTGGCCCCCCCGGGAGCGTCCCGACGAACTGGTCGGTCGTCTCCGGGCGTGGTGGGAGAGCTAGCGGGGCCACGCCGGTCCGTGCCGTCTCGCCCCGTCTCCGTCACCTCTACCCCGTCGAGCGGGTCCTCGAACTCGCCGTCGATATGCTCTCGGATTCGTCCGACCGGCGCGTAGGGCGTCCCCCGGAACTCCTCGCCGGGGAGCCGACGGACATGGGTCGTCGCGAACTCCGAGACGACGAAGAACGCGTCGCCCAGCAACAGGACGGTGCCGGCGGGAAGCGCCAGCACCGTCACGAAGTCGAGCTTCGCAACGCGCTATTCCGGGCGCGGGGATAGGTGTGCGGCCTTCGTAGTGCACATACCGAGATGCTATGAGGATAGATTAATCAGTCAAAATCTTAATATTTATACGTGGGCTTCGCTTGGGAAGTGTGATGCCAGACCACAACAGGCGGACTTTCCTGAAGGTGAGCGGCGCGGCACTCGGCGGGATGTTCGCGACGAGCGGGACCGTCCTCGCACAGGAACACACCGAGCGGTTCATCGTCGAACTGAAGGAGAACAGGAGCCTCGAACGCGCGGACGTCGAAGTCGTCCACGACCTGAGCGAGGTCGGTCTCGCGGTCGTACGCGGGTCGAAGCAGGACGCGAAGCGACTGGGGACGGTCGCCCCCGACCTGACCCTCACGCTCGCCGACCCCGAGGTGAACCGGCGAGCGCCGAGCGCGGACGACATCGAACTACCCCAGTCCGAGGGATACGACCTCCAGTGGGACAAGCAGGCGCTCGACGTCAAGGAGGCATGGGAGACCACGAAGGGCGAGGGGACGCGCGTCACCATCATCGACTCGGGGGTCTTCGCGGGGCATCCCGACCTCGAAGTCAATATGACCCTCTCGAAGAACTTCACCGGTGATGATGGGGACGCCGGTACACCGGCGGGCGGCGACCACGGCACTCACGTCGCGGGTATCGTCGGTGCGGTAGACAACGACATCGGCGTTGTCGGCACAGCCCCTGAAACGGACCTGGTCGATTGTCGCGTGTTCTCCGAGGAGGGAGGAGCATCGTTCGGCGACATCCTCATGGCTGTCGTCTACTCGGCGAACATCGGTGCGGACGTCGCGAACCTGAGCCTCGGTGCCTACCCCGTTCCGCGGGAGGGACTGGGGAGCTTCTA
>CAYYSW010000289.1:3365-3632 GCA_964474395.1 uncultured Halobacteriales archaeon | reverse complement strand
GCGGTCAAGCGCGAGGCCATCCAGTCGGCCACCGAGGCCGCGACGATGATCGTCCGTATCGACGACGTCATCGCGTCGAACTAACCGGTCGCGTCCCCGCGACGGGACCGTAGTTCGACGCGAGTAGCGGAGAACTAGCGCGGTTCGGAGCGTTCTTCGGACGCGAGAACCGCAGAGAGCCGAGTAGCGCGGGGCGCCGGCCCCCCGCCCCCGAACCCGCGGCGCCCCGCCGCGGCGGGGGGGGGCCCCCCCCCCGGGCCCCCCCCC
>CAYYSW010000289.1:0-3355 GCA_964474395.1 uncultured Halobacteriales archaeon | reverse complement strand
GAGAGCCGAGTAGCGCGGGACTCCGTCCCGCGGACAGTCACGCGGCGACGGGGAGGAACGACCCGCGGGGCCACCCGACCGAGTCCTCGAACGAGGCCACAGTTCGACACGGTCGTTCGACAGCCGTGGAACGCGCGGGTCGAGAACCTCCGGATTCTCTTCGAACGTCGACGTCCCCGGAGTGCCCCGTTCAGTTCGACTGGCCCTCGGAGAGGGCCTCGACGCGTTCGACCTCCTCTTTCAGGTAGTCGCGCTCGAAGTAGAGCAGTTCGACGCCGACGACGGCCACGGAGATGAGTAGGACGGCGAAGAACGTCCCGCGCTCGGCGGTGTAGAGGTGCCAGAGGAGTAGCGGGAAGAACAGCGTCGTCCCCGCGACGCCGAGGGCGGGGATGGCCCCGCGAATCTCGTCGTTGTCGCGCTTCCGGAAGGCGATGTAGCTCATGGCGCCGAAGACGACCATGAACGCGAGCGACCCGAAGGAGGTGATCCCCGAGAGGCTGCCGTAGGCGGCGAACGCGGCCGAGAGGGCACCGAGGATGAGGACGGCACGGGTCGGCGCGCCGTCGGCGTCGCTGTCGCCGAAGCGGTCGGGGAGCAGGTCGTCCGAGAGCATCCCCTTCGAGAAGTTGGCGGCGCTGAACAGCGTCCCGTTGATGGCCGACCCCGTCGAGAACAGCGCCGCGAGGGCGACGGCGACGAACCCGATATGCCCGAGGAAGGGCTCGACGGCCTTCGCAACGGCGATTTCGGGGTGCTGCTGGATGACGCTCGTCTTCACGAGGCTGGTGACGAGGATGGCGACCATGCTGTCGATGACGATGGCACCCGCGATGGAGATGTACACCGCCTTCGGAATGGTCGATTGCGGGTCCTCGATGCTGTCGTGGTCGTACATCAGCAGTTGCCACCCCTGGAAGGAGACGAAGGAGATGGCGATGGCCGTGACGAACCCGACGCTCGCGAACCGCGAGACGCCGAGTTGCAGTTCGTTGACGGTGAAGCCGTAGTAGAGCCCCCACGCGCTGATGCCGAAGAGGATGGCGACCTTCAGCGCGACGAGGACCTTCTCGGAGCTACCGGTCGCTCGTGCGCCCAGGACGTTCAGCCCGACGAACAGGGCCACGGCGAGCACGGAGAACATCGGGCGCATCGGGAGGCCGAACGGTGCCTGGAAGGGGACGAGGCGGACGGCGAAGCTCCCGAACGCGAAGCCGTACATCGCGATGGCGCCGATGTAGCCGAACAGGAGCGTCCAGCCGACCATCCCCGCGATCGTCGAGTCCCCGACCGTCGCCTGTATCTGTGTCACCGACCCGCCCTGGACGTCGTTGACCTCGTTGAGCTTGATGTAGGAGTACGCCGCACACAGCGAGACGAGGCTCGCGGCGGTGAAGGCGGCCCACGCCGCGGCCCCGGCGATGGCGGCCACCACGCCGAGGACGGAGAACACGCCCCCGCCGATCATCCCACCCAGTCCGATAGCGGTCGCACCACTCAGCCCTAGTTGCTCCTCACTCATGGGCAGCGATGCGGCAGCGTCCCGACAGAAGATTCGGCTTTACTATTCCGGCTCCCTTTCGTGTCCCGGAGCGAGCGTACCCGCCGGTTCATGTCCCGACCCGGCGTAGTCGGGTCGTGATTCGCGAGTGGGTCGGCCGGAACGGGGAGCGGCTGGCGGTCTGGGCGCTCGCGCTCCTCGTCGTGGTGGTAGCTATCGGTGCCGCCCTCGTCCAACCCTATCCCGTCGACGACCGGCGCGTCGCGGCCGTCGCCGCCGACCCCGCGGTCTCGGTCGAGCGGACCGACGCCGGGGTCGTCGTCCGGCCGGCGGCGGGCGCGACCGACGCGCTCGCGTTCTACCCGGGGGCGCTCGTCCCGCCGGCGGCCTACGTCCCGCTTGCGGGGCGTCTCGCCGCCGAGACGGGCCTCGCCGTCTACCTCCTCGACGTCCCGCTGAACCTCGCGGTCCTCGACGTCGACGCGGCGGATGCCGTGGTCGGGTCGGACCCGGCCGTCGGGCGGTGGTACGTCGGCGGCCACTCGCTGGGCGGGGCGATGGCCTGCCGGTACGCCGACGGGAACGCCGACCGACTCGCGGGCGTCGTCCTCCTCGGGGCGTACTGCGACGTGGACGTCCGCGACACCGACCTCGCGGTCCTGACCGTCGTCGGGACGCGCGACGACGTCGTGAACCGCGAGCGGCTGGCGGCCTCGCGTGCGCTGGTCCCGCCGGACGCACGGTTCGTCGCCGTCGAGGGGACGAACCACACACAGGTCGGCGTCTACCGCGGGCAGACGGACACGCCGGCGACGGTGACGGACGAGGCGGCGCGGGAACGCGTCGTCGCCGCGGTCGCCGCGTGGCTGGCGGCGCAGGGTCACCCCGTCGACAGCGTCGGGAGTCCCCAGTCGCGGGCCACCGCCAGCGCGCGCACCGCGAACACGAGCAGCGCCGTCCCGAGGAGCGCCACCCCCGCGGGCACCCCGAGCGCCGTCGCCACCCAGTAGCCGACGCCGCCGAGGGCCGCGGGCGTCGCGTAGAAGTCCTCGCGGAGGACCAACGGGACCCGGGTCAGGAGGAGGTCGGCGAGGCTGCCGCCCCCGACCCCGGTGAGCGTCGCCAGTACGACGACGCCGAACGCCGAGAGGCCGGCCTCGACGCCGACCTGTGCGCCCGTGGCGGCGAAGGCGGCGAGTCCTACGGCGTCGGACCCGACGAGCGCGGGGTGGTCGCGCACGTCGCCCCGCGAGACGACGAACGCGACGGCGAGTGCGACGCCGACGAGCGCGACGCTCACGTCAGTCGTCGACTGCAGAGAGGCCGGCACCCGACCGACGAGGACGTCTCGGAGGGTGCCGCCCCCGAGTGCCGTGAGGACGCCGAGGACGCTCACGCCGAAGAGGTCGAGGTCGGCCTCGGCACCCTTCAGCGACCCCGCGGTCGCGAACGCGAGCAGGCCGAGGGCGTTCATCGCGTCGAAGGCGCTGACCATCCCGACCTACCAGGACAGCTCGACGGGGTCGCCGGGCGACAGGCCGAACGCGTCGTCGCCGCGTCCCCGGTTGACCGCGAGCTCGACGTTGCCGTGGCTGGCGACCGTCGCCAGCGCCTCCCCGGGGTCGCGGTGGGCGTAGGAGGGGACGACCGGGTACGGCTCGCCGTTCACGACGACCCGCTCGCGGCCGTCGAGAACGTCGCCGGGGACGTTCGTGACGACGTTGCCGAACCCGTCGACGACGAGGACCTCGCCCGTCGCGCCGTCCCCGCGCACGTCGGCTGTGGGCAGGCGGAGGTCGACGAAGTCGTCGGTCGGGGTGGCGCGCTCCAGTTCCTCCACCGAATCGGCCTCGT
>CAYYSW010000288.1:0-3666 GCA_964474395.1 uncultured Halobacteriales archaeon | reverse complement strand
TCGCTGTTCCTCGGCTACACGGGGACGACGGCGTTCTACCTCGCGACGATGGACGAGTGGTTCTTCCGCTTTCTGATCCCCGAGACGTTTCACTTCCTCCCGCACGGCACGTTCGGCGTGCTTACGGTTGTGTTCCTCGGGTTCCTCAACGCACGGGGGACCGAGGAGTCCGGTACCTTCCAGGTCGTCGTCACCGGCGCGAAGGTCGCCGTACTGCTGATCTTCGTCGGCGGGATGTTCGCGAGCGTCGGTGTCGGCCCCGCTCTCGGCGAGTTCGCGGGGAGCTTTCAGGTCGAGCCCGTCGGAACCGTCTCGGTGGCGGCCCTGGCGTTCATCACCTTCTTCGGCTTCTCGGCGATCGCCGCTTCCGCCGGGGAGATAATCGAACCCCGGAAGACGGTTCCACGGGCGATCGCCGCTTCGATCGTCACCGTCACCGTCCTCTACACGTTCGTCATCGTCGCGATGGTCAACATCACGAACGTCGCCGAACGGCTCGCCCGCTCACCCGACCAGATCCTCCAGTTGGGCGAGACGGCGATGGGGGCGGTCGCCCAAGCGTTCATCCCCGTCACGTTCCTCGGCGTCGAGGTCGGGACGTATCTCATCGTCGCCGGGGCCATCTTCTCGATGGTGTCGGCCTCGAACGCCTCCATCCTCGCGGCGTCGGGCATCGGGTCGCTCATGGGCCGACAGGGTCAGGCCCCCCGGCGGTTCTCGCGCATCCACCCCGACTACGGCACGCCGTTCTGGAGTACAGCCACCGCGACCGGGTTCATTGCGGTCCTCATCGTCGTGTTCATCACGCTGCTCGGCGAACACGGCGTCGCCGGGCCGATTCCGGTCGGCATCGAAACGACCGTCGCCGGCTTCGACGTCGTCATCGATGAACTGGCCCTCGGGCTGAACGCGCTGACGGGCTTCGCGACGCTCAACCTCCTGTTGCCGCTGGCGGTGGTCAACGGTGCGCTCGTCTACTCGCGGCGCAAGTACCCCGACCTCGAACGCGGCTTTCGGGTGCCCGGCGTCCCCGTCGTGCCGGTGCTTGGCATCATCGCGAACGTCGCGCTCATCTACAACCTCCCGCCGGTCGGTGTGGCCGTCGGGCTCCTGCTGACGGTCGCGTTCGTCGTTCTCTATGTGGTGTGGGGCGGCGCGCCGGACGTCGAGGAAATGTTCCAGCGGGTCGCTCCTGCGCGCTCGCCCGTCGAGGCCAACGGCGGGAGGCCCGTCGAGGACATCGAGGCCGAGACGGAAACCCGGGGCGAGCGCTTTCGCGTCCTCGTTCCCGTCGGTCGCCTCGACCGGGCGGTCCAGCACGTGAAACTCGCGGCGACGATCGGACGGTTCTACGACGATGACCCGCTGGTCCAGGTTGTCAACGTCACGCACATCCCGGACCAGACGCCCAACGAGATGGTCGTCGACGACGCGGAGGGTCGCGTCGAACGAATCACGGAGACGCTCGCCGCCGAAGACATCGGCGCCGAGTACTCCGTCGAGGGACACATCTGTCAGGACATCGCCTTCGACATCCTCCAGACAGCCCGCGACGACGCAGTCGACCGCATCCTGATGGGGTATCCCGAAGAGCACCCGGAACTCGCCCAGGAGGTCGAATACAACGCGCCCTGTGACGTGCTGTATGCCAACGGGTTCGAGGGGACGGTGGACACCTCGGTCATCAACGTGGGCGCCGGCGGCGGGCCCCACCACGAGGCGATGTTGCCGCTGGTCAACGAGATGGGGAAAGCGGACTCGGCGGTCCACGTCATCAGTGTCACGCCCAGCGGCGAGGGCGGGACCGCCGAGAGTACCGAGTCGACGCTCGATGGCCTCGCGGACACGACGTCCCTCGAGGTCCACGACGTCACCGCGCCGTCGGTCGCGGAGGGGCTGGTGTCGACGGCCGCGGAGAACGGTGGGATACTGGTCATCGGGGCCACCCGGACGCGGGAACTGAAGCGCTGGGTCTTCGGGAGTACCCCCGACCGCGTCATCGACCTGGCGGTCGACGCCGGGGTGCCGGTGATCGTCTACGCGGGGACGACCGGGCTCCCACAGCGTATCGGTGACCGGCTGTTCCCCCTGTATCGCTACTACAAGCGCCTGACCACGCGCCGTCGGCCGACGCGAGAGGGGAACTCAACCGACTACTAGCCGCCGCTCCCTTCTCGGGCGGTCGGTGCTGACTGTCCGTTCTCCCGCCCGCCGTCCGGTGTCCCGCTCCGAGGGGACTACTGCGGGCGGGGTCCGGTGAAAACACCCACCGGAGAGAGACACGTCCCTCGGAGCACATCCCGCGAGGCCCATCCTCCCCGTGGTGCTCCCGTGGAGTGAGTCGGGGCGAACGCGACTCCCCGCTCCTGTGAGGTCTCGTCGAACCGATCGGCCGGACCGACTACCGGGCGGGCCCCTCGCAGTGGCCGCGATCCGACGAGGGTACCGGGAACATCGGCGGGGGCCGTCGTGACGCTCCCTCCGACCGACGGACCCGGACTGCCCGACAGCCCCGAGCGGTCCTCACGCAACGAACGGTATGTTAGCCAAACTTTATATCCTAGATCAATGTACTCGTATTAACAACGAAATATGATAGACTGGACCCCCGCGGACCTGGACAGGAGCCCTCGGCTTCCCGAGTCCCGACGCCTCGGGGTCGAACTCGCCACCGCACTGGTCGGCTGTGACTCCCCGCCCGTCGCCCTCTTGGTCGACGGTGACCACCGACGGTTCGAGCGATACGCCGCGTGGCTCGCCCCACGGTACGACGTGGTCGTCGTCGGGTCGGGGTCCGACGTCGGTCGGCACTCGATGGACGGCGCGGACGTCGCCCTCGTCGAACTCGGCGACCGGCCGAGCGAGCGCAGCGGCGTGGTGATGGAACTCGGCGCCCGCCACCTCGGGACGAGGGTGGGCCTCCTGCTCTCGGCGTCCCCGGTGTACGACCCGGCCGAACTCGGCGTCGACCTGCATCGGGTCGGGAGGGTCCCGCGGGCCGACCTCCTCGGGGTCGTCGACGACCTGCTCGTCCTGACCGAGTACGACGACCTGGTCGAGGAACTGTACGACCTCACGCGGCGCCGCGTCGCCCTCGGTGAGGGCCTCACCGAGTCCGAGCGGTACCGACGGCTCGACACGGAGATCGAATCGCTGAACGAGGTCGTCGAGGCCTGCCTCGCCCGCCTGAGCGAGACGGCCTTCTTCGCCGCGGTCCGGGACTGCCCGTCCGGGCTCCGGGAGTGAGCGAGCGCTCGTCAATGCCTTCCGTTGTCACGGCCCCGCCAGAGCCATGTCGGGCCATCGCCCATGTCGGCGTGAGGTGTCTGATGACTCGCCGAGGACAGCCTCCACACGGTCGCGGTGCTGTGGCTGGCCGCTGAACCAGACCGTCTCCCCGCGGGACCGCCCTCGAAGGGACGGCCTCGGGGGCCACACTCCCCCTCGGGTCGCTGGTCGGCGGGCTCGTCGGCAAGGTGCTCGGCGTCGCGACGACGACGGCCGGCCGCGGTCGGCTTCGGCTTCACGGCGCTGTACGTGTCGGTCCCCGGCTCGGACGACTCCCCCAGTCGCCGACCCCGAGGCGTTCGACGATGACGACGGACTCCGAACCCGAGTCGCGCTGGGCGGCCCGCTGGACGGCCCTGTGGGCGACCTGTCCCCGGG
>CAYYSW010000287.1:0-3701 GCA_964474395.1 uncultured Halobacteriales archaeon | reverse complement strand
ACGGGGAGAACGGATGGAACGGCGAACCCTCACCGGTGCAAGCCCGCGGTCGGTAAGGTAGCCCGGCCGCCGAGGTCACTCGGCTCCCAACGGGACCGCCGCGGGTGCTCAGCCGAATGCCGGTTAGAACAGAAGGGGGCTTACGGCCCGCAGCCACGCTCTCACCGACGCAACGCCGAGCGACCGCTCCCGTGCGACGCCACACCGGCGACACCGCCGCCCGCCGCGTGGGTATCCGCCACAAACGTATTGGCGCCTCGGCAACTATCTCGAACGGATGAGCGTTCGCGTCCTCGCGCTGGTCGCCCTCCTCCTCCTGAGTGGCTGTGCCGCGCTCCCGGCGCTCCCCGACGGGTCGGTACCCGACGGGGGGGACGCCACCCCCGCCCCGTCCACGCCCGGCCAGCGGGCCGTCGAGCCGACCAGCACCACGGCGACGGCCGCCGAGGGGACTGTGGCCCCGCGGGAGAACCCCTACGGCGAGGGGACCCTGACCGTCGCCGTCAGCAACGAGGTCAACGACTCGCGTGACTTCGCCCCGCTGGTCCGCGGGGCCCTCGACTTCTGGGAGGCCAACGACCGCCGGTACGTCGGCTACGAGGTGGACTACCGGGTGGTCGCCGACGCCGACGTCGAGTCCGCGGACGTCGTCGTCCGGTTCGTCGAGAGCGTCGAGGAGTGCGGCCGCGAGGACCACGTCGCGGGCTGTGCCCCCCTCGTCACGGGCGGCCCCGTCGACCGACCCGTCACGGTGCGCGTCCGCGGCGGGTTCTCGGACGACTCGACGACCCTCGTCTTACAACACGAGTTGGGCCACACGCTCGGGCTCGGCCACGACGACGAACCGCGGTCGGTGATGAGCGCCCGGTCGGTGCTCACGACGCTCCCCCAGCGCGACGCGAGCGACAAACCCCTCCCGTGGGACCGCTCGACGCTCTCGGTGTACGTCGACACCGCGGCGCTCCCCTCGGACGAGCGTCCGGCGGCCCGCCGGCAGGTGGACGCGGCGTTCGGTTACTTCGCGGACGGGGCCGAGGGAACCGTCCCCGAGTCAGTGTCGTTCGTCCGGGCGGCCTCTCCCGATGAGGCCGACGTCGTGGTCCGCTTCAGCGACGACTCGCCGTGCCAGCCGGGACCGGGGTCATGCGGGGCCATCGCCGGCACCGACCCGGACGGCGACGGCGCGCTCGAACGCTACACCCGCCTCGAGATCACGCTGACGGACGTCGACACCGACGCCGTCGCGTGGCACGTCGGCCGCTGGCTCGGTCGTGGGATGGGCCTCGAAGGGGAGGAACTGCCCGACCCGCTCCGGGAGTCCTCGACGTACAGCGAGCGCCGGGGCGAGTGGTGGACCGACTGAGGGCTGCGGGTTCCCCTCCCGCCGGCCGCCGCCTCCGGTACGGTCCCCGCCACGCCCGCACCGCCTCTGATTTCTCTCTCACCGGTCGAGTGGCGCTACGCCCGCGGACGGGAGGCTGGCTCCGGGGGCTCCGGCCCGTCGCCGTCGCCCTCCTCGGCGGCCGTCGGGGGTGGAATCAGGGCGCCCGCGAGCGGATTAGCCCTGCGAGGCGGTCGTAGAAGCCGGGTTCGTACTTCGTCGCCTCGTCCACCGTGGGTCGGGCGTTCGTCTCGTTGACCACCGCCCGATCGCCGCTGACGAGGACGTCCACGCCGAGGTAGTCCACGCCCAGCGCGCGGGCGGCGTCCTCGGCCAGTCGCCGCAGTGCGTCGGGGAGGGCCACCCCCGTCGCCTCCGCGCCGCGGTGGCCGGTGTGTTTCCACTGGCCCGCCGCCAGCGCGTCGTCGGGGAGGCGGCGTTCGACCGCGCCCGCGTACGCCCCGGCGACGACCATCGAGCGGTAGTCCCGCGCGGCGGGGCGGAACTCCGGGAGGAGGTCTGACTTGTCGCCGGTCGCGCGGTAGTCGTGGACCAGCGAGAGGTAGTCGGCGATGCCGAGCAACGAGTCCACGTCGTGGGCCTTCGCGATGCCCGTCCCGCGGGTCGTGGAGTTGGGCTTGACGACGACGGGTCCGTCGAAGCGCTCGAACGCCGCCCGGAGGTCCGCCTCGCTCACGGGGTTCGAGACGACGAGGGTGTCGGCGACGGGGACGCCGGCCCGCGAGAGGCGCGCCAGCGCCTCGCCCTTGTGTCGCGAGCGGAGTATCGCCTCGCGACCGTTGACCCACGGCACGTCGAGACAGGCGTCGACGACACCGCCCTCCGGGACCCGCGAGGGGTAGACGAACCCGACGTCCACCTCGGGGTACGGGTCCCCCGCGAGGTCCACGACGCGCTCGTCGGGCGCGACGTGACACACCTCGACCCCCCGGTCGGCGAGGGGGTCCCGGATGCGCTCGTAGGTCTCGGCGCGGGTCGTCACCGCGAGGCGGAGCATACCGCCCGCAGGGTGCGGGCGGCCATGAACGTGGCTCTCCCGCGAGCGGGTGTTCGTCTTCGCCGCGGACGACGGCGCTCCCGCATACCCTCCTACGAACGCCCCCGGAACGAACCGGTGGCTGTTCGCCGCGGCGACGGGACTGACCGCGAGGCCGGACGGCTCTCGGCGTGAAAAGTCCGCAGAACCGTAGATGACCCGCCCGGGTCCGGGGAGTCCGTCTACGAGACGAGCAGCTCCTCGCCGCGCTCGACGACGACACGACACGGCGGCGAGACCTTGTTGTACGCGCGGCGGAGCGCGTCCTTCGCGACGGGTGCCTGGTCGGGCTGGCACCAGATGGTGAACACGCGCTCGCCCTTCGGGATGCGGGCGGCGGTGCCGACGATCTTCCCGAACGAGAGGCGCATCCCGTCGGAGACACGGTCGGCACCCGCGCCGGTCGCCTGCTTGTTCTCCCGGATGACGTGGTGGGGGAACTTGCGCAGGATCATCTTGTAGTTCTTCTCGCCGAGCTCCTTGATGAGGTGGCGGTTCGCCGACAGGCGGGAGGCCTCGAGCGAACCGTGGCGGATCTGGACGGCCTCTTCGACGACGAGGCTAATCTGGATCGGGAAGTCGTCGGGGTCGGCGTCGACGTCGCCCATCTTGTGCTGGGCGATCTTCGAGCCGGGGATCCCCGTGATGTACTCTCGCCGCGTGTAGGGCGGCTTGTCGATGTCCCGGTACATCGAGGCGGGCTTATCGGACATATTACGTGAGGGAAGGAGCAGTTCGTGGTTAAAGCCTTCGAACCCACTTTTTGCTGCACTCGCGGGACGGAGACGCGCCTCGCTTCACTCGGCGGTCTCCGCCCGGCTCGCTGGCAAAACCTGGACTAAAAGCCTGCGTCGCCCCCTTCGGGGGCTCCTTGGCCCGCTCGCTCGTTCGCGTTCGCTCACTCGCTCGCGGGGCTGCACGCTGGTGGTTCCGCCCCGCTCCGCCAGTACCGACCCGCGACCGCACAGCACCGCCCTGCCCCGCACGGCGCCGGTCACGCCCGCCCTACCGGGTAACACCCGTGTCCCCCGTCCGTCTATAACGCTCCGAGCCGTACGGAGGGACACCCATGGTCAACATGTTCGTCGACGGCGAGTGGCGCACCGACGCCTACGAGACGGCCGACGACGACGGCGAGTTCGACCGGCAGGAGACCACCTTCCGGAACTGGGTCGGCGGCGAGCAGGTTCGAGACGGCGAGGCTCCGGACCCCGACGCGGAGTTCCCCGTCGAGTCCGGGCGATACCACCTCTACGTCTCGCT
>CAYYSW010000286.1:0-3744 GCA_964474395.1 uncultured Halobacteriales archaeon | reverse complement strand
ACGAGGCGAAGACCGCTGTCGGACTACTCAGATACGGCCCTCACGAGGTCGTCGCGGTACTGGACCGCGACACGGCCGGTGACCGGGTCAACGACCACATCCCCGACGTGTCCGACGCGCCCATCGTGGAGGGTATCGACGACGTACCCGAGATAGACGCCTTCGTCATCGGTATCGCCCCCATCGGCGGCGGGTTCGACGAGTCGTGGCGGCCCGACGTCCGGGGCGCGCTCGGCCGCGGCGTCGAGGTCTGGTCGGGCCTCCACTACTTCCTCACCGAGGACGACGAGTTCGTCCGCCTCGCGGAGGAACACGACGCGGAGCTCTGGGACGTCCGCAAGCCCCCCGAGGACCTCACCGTCAGCGAGGGCGTCGCCCGTGACCTCGACGCCGAGATCGTCCTCACCGTCGGGTCGGACTGCTCGACGGGCAAGATGACCGCCTCCTACGAACTGATGGAGGCCGCCCGCGACCGGGGAGTGAACGCGGGGTTCATCCCGACCGGGCAGACGGGCATCATGATAGAGGGCTGGGGCGTCCCCATCGACCGCACCGTCTCCGACTTCACCGCGGGGGCCGTCGAGCGGATGCTCGTCGAACGCGCCGAGGAGTACGACGTCCTCTTCGTGGAGGGACAGGGCTCCATCGTCCACCCCGCGTACTCCGCGGTCACCTGCGGTATCCTCCACGGCGCGATGCCGGACCACCTCGTGTTCTGCCACGTCGCGGGTCGCGAGCGGATACACGGCTACGAGTCGTTCGACATCCCGGAGCTCGGGGACATGCGGGGTCTCTACGAGGACCTCGGGTCGTCGGTCGCGCCCACCGAGGTCGTCGCCGGGTCGCTCAACACCTCGCACCTCGACGACGAGGGGGCACGCGAGGCGGTCGAGCAGTTCGAGGCCGAACTGGGCGCCCCCGCGACGGACGTGGTCCGCTTCGGCTGTGACGCCGTCCTCGACGAACTCGACGTATGAGTCCCGACCTCGCCACCTCGTTCGAGCGGGTCTCCCTCCCGCTCGAACACGCCTTCACCATCGCGCGCGGGACCCAGGAGACCGCCGAGAACGTCGTCGTCCGGGTCGAGGACGGCGAGCACGTCGGCGTCGGGGCCGCCGCGCCCTCCACGCACTACGGGGAGACCCCGGCGACGGTGGAGGCCGTCCTGCCGGACCTGCTGGCGGCCGTCGAGGCCGTGGGCGACCCCCTCGCGTTCGACGCCATCGACGCCCGCCTCGACCGGGTCGTCAACGACAACCCCGCGGCGAAGGCCGCCGTGCGCATCGCGCTCCACGACCTCGCGGCCACGCGACTGGACGTGCCCCTCTACCGACTGCTGGGACTCGACCCCGCCCGGACCGTCACCTCCTCGTTCACCATCGGCCTCGACGACACCCCCTCGATGCGCGAGAAGACCCGCGAGGCCGTCGAGGCGGGCTACACGGTGCTGAAGACGAAACTCGGCACCGACCGCGATGCGGAGATCGTCCGCGCGGTCCGCGAGGAGGCCCCCGACGCCCGTATCCGCGTGGACGCGAACGAGGCGTGGTCGCCCCGCGAGGCCGTCCGGATGTGCGGGGTGCTCGCCGACCACGACGTGGAGTTCTGCGAGCAACCCGTCCCCGCCGAACACCCGGAGGGCCTGCGCTACGTCTACGAGCGCGCGCCCCTGCCCATCGCCGCCGACGAGTCCTGCGTCACGCTGGAGGACGTGCCTCGAATCGCCGACGCGTGTGACATCGCGAACCTGAAGCTGATGAAGTGCGGCGGGCCGCGCCAGGCCGTCGAGATGGTCCACGCCGCCCGCGCCCACGGCCTGGAGGTGATGCTCGGCTGTATGATAGAGACGAACGCCGCTATCGCGGCCGCGTGCCACCTCGCGCCGCTGCTCGACTATGCCGACCTCGATGGGTCGCTCCTGCTGGCCGAGGACCCCTACGACGGCGTCCCCCTCCCCGGCGGGGAGGTCGACCTCTCGCCGGTCGAGCGCGGGACGGGGGTCTCCGGCCCGACGAACTGACGCCGTCCCGACCGTACGGTGGCATGGTATCATATGTCGTGGTACTAGTTATGTATCCGGCAATTAAGGTCACTATATTCCTACCTGAAGATACTGATACCCCCCCAGCAACGCTTTAGTACATGAACTCCTTGCTCTCACCCAAGCAACATGACTCAGTCCACACCCACCGTCGAACTCTACGTCCGGTCGCTGGCCGCAGGCGACAACCAGGCCCGTATCAGCGATACCCTCTCACGGCTCGCCGATCTCGCCGCCGAGGACGTCATCGAGGACTACGAGGTCCACGTCTGGGGCGACGGCGTCAGCCTCGACTCCGAGATCACGGGCACCGAAGCCGGGTCGTTCATCCGCGAGACGGCCGCCGCGTTCCGCGAGTGGGCCCACGAGACCGGCCGCGAACTTTCCGGGTTCGAGACGGAGACGACCCACTCCGCGATGACCGGCCGCACCCATCGTAACCTCTCGGTGCCGACGATGGCCGTCTGCGAGAAAGTCGACGACGAGGTGACGTGGGTCGCCCCCTGCACCGACGGCGACGCCGTCCACTCGGTCGGCGACTACGTCTCGACGCTCGAACGCGAGGGTGAGCCCGCTTCCCCCAACAAGCTCGCCGTCCGCGCCGACGACTGAGGAGGACCCTCGGACCGACGTTCGACGGGTTCGCACGCTCTCAACAAACTTATCTCGCGCCCTCGGCTTGTCCGGGTATGGGCGATATCTCCGTTACGCTACCGGACGGCTCCGAACTCTCCGTCGAGGAGGGCGCGTCCGTCGAGGACGTCGCGTTCGCCATCGGTCCCGGCCTCGGCCGGGACACGGTGGCCGGCGTCATCGACGGCGACCTCGTCGACAAGGCGACCCCCGTCCACGACGGGGCGCGCATCGAGATCGTCACCGACGGGAGCGACGAGTACCTCGACGTCCTGCGACACTCCGCCGCGCACGTCTTCGCACAGGCGCTCCAGCGCCTCCACCCCGAGGCAAAACTCACCATCGGCCCCTGGACGGACGAGGGCTTCTACTACGACGTCACGGGCGTCGACCTCGACCAGGAGGACCTCCGCGAGATAGAGGCGGAGATGGCCGACGTCGTCGAGGAGGACCTCGACATCGAGCGCTTCGAGCTCCCCCGCGAGGAGGCCATAGAGAAGTACGCGGACAACCCGTTCAAGCGGGACATCCTCGAGACCGAGGCCGCCGGCGAGGATCCGGTCACCTTCTACCGGCAGGGGGAGTTCGAGGACCTCTGCAAGGGACCTCACGTCGAGTCGACGGGCGACGTCGGCGCGTTCAAACTCCTCGACATCTCCGCCGCCTACTGGCGCGGTGACGAGGAAAACGAGACGCTGACCCGCGTCTACGGGACGGCCTTCGGGAGCGAGGACGAACTGGAGACGTTCCTCGAACGCCGCCAGGAGGCCAAGGAGCGGGACCACCGGAAGATCGGTCGGGAGATGGACCTCTTCTCGGTCCCCGCCCACTCCCCGGGCTGTGTCCACTTCCACCCCAACGGGATGCGCATCCGCCGGGAACTGGAGGAGTACATCCGCGCGAAGAACGACCGCCTCGGCTACGAGGAGGTCTGGACGCCGGAGCTCAACAAGGCCGACCTCTGGAAGCCAACGGGCCACTACGACAACTTCACCGCCGAGGGGGAGATGTTCAACTGGGAACAGGACGACACCGAGTACGGCCTGAAGCCGATGAACTGCGCCAACCAC
>CAYYSW010000285.1:0-3750 GCA_964474395.1 uncultured Halobacteriales archaeon | reverse complement strand
TCCGGGAAGCCGAACTGGCCCAGGACCGTCGAGTAGCCGGACATGTAGGCGGCGTCGTGGCCGGCCATCTCGGCCAGTCGGGCGTCCAGCGCGTGGTAGAGCCCCGGCGCGAAGACGTATTTCTGGTTGTTCAGCTTCTCGCGGAGCTCCCGTGCCGACTGGTTGTCGACGTCACGGATGTTGACGTCCGTATCTCGAATGCGACTCGCGACCTTGTCGTTGCCGTTGTGGTTTGCCATGGTGTGTTCGTGAGTTCGGCCCCGGAGGGGCCTGCGGGTGTGTCCCGCGTCGTACGCATCAGGTTCTGCAACAGTCCGGAGTAAAACTGTTATGATTTATAATGATAATATTCTATAATCGGTTTTGGAGCCCTTAGTCGCCAGGGAGCCATATAAATGGTAGATAGAGTCTAGCATGGAGGCGGGGACAGCCACAGCGGTTTTTTCCTACCGGCACGAAGGCGGGAACGATGGCCAAACGGAGCGAACAACGGCGTGACGGGCCGGCGTCGACCGGCGGTATCCGCGTGTTGTACGTGGAGGCCGACGACGAGTTCGCCGCGCTGGTCGCCGGCGGACTGGAACTGGCCGCCGACATCGAGGTGGAGGTCGCCGCGAGCGGTGCCGACGCCCTCACCCGACTCGACGACGGGGACGCCCCGCGCGTCGACTGTGTCGTCTGCGCGGAGGACCTCCCGTCGCTCGATGCGTCGACGTTCGTCGAACACGTCCGCCGCCGTCGACCCGCCGTCCCCGTCGTCCTCTTCGTCGACGGCGACCCCGCAGCCACCGCGCGGTCCGCGGGCGTCACCGACGCCCTCCGCAAGTCGCGGACCGTCGAGTGCCACGAGGAACTCGCCACCCGAATCCGCGAGAGCGTCAGGCGGACCCGCGCGGGGACCAGCTACCGGGAGATCTTCGAGAAGGTGGACGCCGGCATCCTCGTCTGCGACCCGGAGACCATGGAGGTGGAGGACGTCAACCGCTCGTTCTGCCGGATACTCGGCTGGTCGCGAGCGGAGCTCCTCGGGCGAGTACTGACCGACCGGTGCCTCGCGGCGGACGAGCGCCAGCGCCGGCGCGTCTGCAAGCGAATCGAGGCCGCACACCGCGGGGAGCCCCAGTGTTTCGAGTGGTCGGCGGAGACCCGCGACCGTGGGACGGTCCCGATAGAGGTGAACCTCCGGCGTGCGCGCATCGCCGGCGACCACCGGATGCTCGCCATCGTGAGGGACATCTCCGACCGCAAGCGCCGCGAACGGGAACTCCACGACGAACGGGCGTTCGTCGACAGCGTCATCGACGCCATCCCGGACGTGCTCTACACGTTCGACACGGACGGGACCATCACACGCTGGAACGACCGCGTCGAGGAGGTGACGGGCTACTCCCCGCGTGAACTCGAGGGGATGCACGCCCTCGAGTTCGTCGCGGAGGCCGACCGCGAACACGTCGCCGCGTCCTTCGCCTCCGTCGTCCACCGCGGCGAGCAACTCACCACCGAGTCCCGACTGCTCACCGCCGACGGCGAGACGGTCCCCTACGAGTTCACGGCCGCCCCCATCGTCGACGACTCGGGGGACACCGTGGGGCTGACCGGCATCGGACGGGACATCTCCGAGCGGGTCGAACGCGAGCGACTGCTCGAGCGTCAGCGCGACGAACTCGAACGCCTCGACCACGTCAACGGCGTCATCCGGAGCATCGTCCGCTCGCTCATCGAGGCGGACTCCCGCGAGGCCATCGAACAGCGGGTGTGCGACCACCTCGCGGCCTCGGAGTTCTACCGCTTCGCGTGGGTCGGCGAGTACAGCACGACCGAACGGACCGTCCTCCCGCGCGCGTGGGCGGGCATCGAGGACGGCTACCTCGACGACATCGAGGTCCGCATCGACGACGGCGAGGCGAGTCGCGGACCCGCCGGCCGGGCCATCCGCACTCGCGAGGTGAGCGTCGCACAGCGCATCAGCGAGGACCCCGACTTCGAACCGTGGCGCGCGGACGCCCTCGACCGCGGGTACCGCTCGTCGGCCGGCGTCCCCATCGTCGCCGGGGAGACGCTGTACGGCGTCCTCGGCGTGTACGCGGCCGAACCCGACGCCTTCGACGACGAGGAGCGGGCCGTCCTCGGGGAGCTCGGCGAGACGGTCGGGTACGCCATCGAGGCCACCGAGCGCAAGAGCGCGCTGACGACCGACGCCACCATCGAACTCGAACTCCGGTTCGGCGACGTCGACCACTTCGCCCGGGCCATCGTCGAGCGGGGCGACGGTACGGTCGAACTGGAGGGCGTCGTCCCCCGGCCGGGGGGGTCGTGCATCGAGTACGTCACTGTCACGGGCGCGCCAGTCGAGACGGTCCAGGAACTCATCGAGGACGTTCCCGGAGTGCGCTACGCCGCCGTGGCGAGCGAACACGACCGGGAGGCGCTGTTCGAGGTGCTGGTCGAGGCGCCGACGGTGGCCGCGGCCCTCGCCGAACGCGGCGCGACGGTCCGTGACCTCCGGGTGGACGGGAATCTCACCGTCGTCGCCGACCTGCCGAAGACGACGGACGTGCGGTCGCTGATGGCCGGCCTCCGGGAGACGTTCCCGGGGACGGAGCTGCTCGCCCGGCGGGAGCGCGAACGGTCGCTGCGCACCCGCACCGAGTTCCGCGAGTCCGTCGACGACCGGCTGACCGGCCGACAGCGGACCGCCCTCGAGGCCGCCTACCGGGCGGGCTACTTCGAACGCCCGCGCCACCGCACCGGTCAGGAGATGGCCGACTCCCTCGACATCTCCCCGTCGACGTTCACCCAGCACCTCCGGGCCAGCGAGCGGAAGCTCCTCGAACTGCTCTTCGACGAGTGACCCACCACCGGCAGATACCACGATATCGTGGTATCGCAGGGATAAACACCACACCATCGTGGCGTATTATTCATCGTGATAGACATGCAATCAACAGGCGATGGCACACGACAGCACGCAGAACGGCAGGAACGGTGACCCCCGGGACACGGCGCCGCTGGTCGAGACCGACCGCGTCTACCGACTCCTGGCCGACGAACAGCGCCGGGCGGTCCTCGCCGTTCTGCTGGAACGCGACGGCGAGATGACCCTCGAGGACCTCCGTAGCCGACTCGCCGACCGCGTCGGCGACGAACGCCACGCCGGTATCCGCCTCCACCACGTCCACCTCCCGAAGCTCGCAGCGGCGGGACTCATCGAGTACGACAGCGACCACCTCGTCGTCACCCCGACCGACGCGACGGTGACCGTCGGCTCGCTGGTGTAGGACCTCCGCTCGGCGCTACTGTCGGCGCATCGTGGTGTGGCGGGAACGTGTTCCGTCCGACGTGACGTCCGCGAGCGGCGGGACCGTCCGCCGACTACCGAGACTCGGGCGGTTGCCCGTCGGTCGGGGCACAGGAAGCCGGAACCGAGCGACCCGTACTCCGTGAGCCGCTTTCCACCTGTCCCGGCGAACCGGACCAGCCAGGGACACCCAGTACAGCTCCGCTCGACGCACCCCTGTTGGAACCCGACACCGGGCTCGTTGCCGCAACCCCCCGTGATTTAACCCCCTGCTTCGGGTAGCCCCACAGCATGCGACGTCGGGACGTACTTCGAGCGGGCCTCGCCGCCGGGTCCGTCGCTGTGGCCGGATGCACGCGAGACACCGATGGCGCCGCATTCCGAGAGGGGTTCGAGGACGGGTTGGGCGACTGGCAGTCCGACGCCGCCATCGGGCCGGAGGTGGCGATCGA
>CAYYSW010000284.1:0-3765 GCA_964474395.1 uncultured Halobacteriales archaeon | reverse complement strand
GCGCTGGGGCATCGACGCCATCGTCGGCGAGTCGTTCGCGGAGATATTCGCGGGCAACTGCCTCGCGCTGGGCGTCCCCACCGTCACGGCCTCGCCGGAGGCCGTCGGGGCGTTGCAGGCGCACATCGAGTCCGAACCCGCCACCGAGATACACGTCGACGTCGCGGGCGAGACGGTCACCTACGACGGCAACGCGGTGGACGTCTCCGTCGACCCCGCCCAGCGCCAGTCGCTGGTCGACGGCGAGTGGGACACGACGGCACTCCTCGGGTCGAACCCCGAGGAGGTCGAGGCGACCGCCGAGTCGCTACCGTACATCGGGAGCGCGGAGCGATGAGCCACGAGATCGCCGTTGTTCCCGGTGACGGCATCGGCGGGGAGGTCACGCCCGCCGCCGTCGAGGTACTGGAGGCACTCGACATCGGGTTCTCGTTCGTCGAACGCGACGCGGGCGACCACGTCCTCGAATCGCGGGGGACGGCACTCCCCGAAGAGACCCGCGAAGCCGTCGAGGCCGCCGACGCGACGCTGTTCGGCGCGGCCGGCGAGACGGCCGCCGACGTCATCATCCCGCTCCGGCGGGCCGTCGAGAGCTACGCGAACGTGCGGCCCGCCCGCGCGTATCCCGGCGTGGACGCCCTCAAACCCGAGACGGACCTCGTGTTCGTCCGGGAGAACACCGAGGACGTCTACGCGGGCATCGAGAGCGAGATTACCGACGGCGTCACCACCTGCACGCGCGTCATCACCGAGGACGCCTCCCGGCGCATCGCGGAGTTCGGCTTCGACTACGCCGAGGAACGGGGCTACGACGTGACCGTCGCCCACAAGTCGAACGTGATGCGGGTCACCGACGGCCTGTTCCTCGATACTGCCCGCGAGGTCGCCGAGGAACGCGGCGCCGACCACGACGAGGCGCTGATGGACGCCCTCGCGATGCACCTCGTCCAGCGCCCGGAGGACTACGGCGTCGTGGTCTGTCCGAACCTCGCCGGCGACATGCTCTCTGACCTCGCGGCCGGTCTCGTCGGCGGCCTCGGCCTCCTGCCGAGCGCCAACGTCGGCAGCGAGAACGGGGTGTTCGAACCCGTCCACGGGTCGGCGCCCGACATCGCCGGCCAGGGCATCGCCAATCCGAGCGCGATGGTACTGAGCGCGGCGCTCATGCTCGACCACCTCGGGCACGGTTCCGAGGCCGACCGGGTCCGTGAGGCCGTCGAGGGCGTCCTCGCCGACGGCCCGCGCACGCCCGACCTCGGCGGCGACGCCTCCACCGAGGACGTCACGAGTGCCGTCGTCGAGCGACTGTAGCCCTACTTCCCCCCGTCTGCCTTCCGAGCCTCGTACGCACGGAGTTCGCCGAAAACGGCGGGGCGTTCCCGCCTCACCCCGTGTGCCGCCGGGACAGCGAGCCCCGAGAGCATGGCGAGCACCGGTCGTGACTTCGCCGGGTAGCCCCACGAGAAACGACCGAACAGCACCAGCAGAATGCCCGTGAGGAGGGCGTCGGTCGTGTCCAGACGAGGATCATCTCGCACCGCGAGAAGAACCTTCGGGGCAGTCCGGGCCACCGGACTGGAGGAGGCGGCCGCGTAGCCGCCCGGCCCGACCGGGAGCCCTCCGAGAAGAGGAGACGCCGGCGCCGCTCTCGGCGTCTCCGTCTGGACGGCGAGGAAGCCACCCACGACGGCCAGCGGTGGCCCGACGAGCGACCGGTCCGTCGCGCTCACGTCCCTTGGTCGGACTCCTCGTCGGCGTTCCCCTCGGCCGCGATTCGTCGAATCTCGTCCCAGCGGTCGTTCGATTCGAGGCGCGCCTGGAGCATGTCCGTGTACTCGGCGACGAGCGCCTCCGCCGCCTCGACCTTCGACTCGTCGAACCGGTCGTCGGTTCCGCCCATCCCGAGGGCGCTCTTGATGGACCCGAGGATGCCGCCGTCGCCCGAGTCGCGGCCGCCGGCGGCCCCGCCCATCCGCTTGTCCTTGTTGATGCGCTCCAGTTCGGGGATGATCGCCGGGAGGTTCTCGGTGTCGCCGACGAGACGGGCGCGCTCGGGGTCCTCGGGGTGTTCGATGTCGAACTCCACCGCCGTCATGATGAGTCCCCACTCCTGTCGCTCGAACTCCGACTGCCGGAGGCGGTCCTCGAACTCGCGGTCGGTCGCCATCCGGGCGCCGACGATGCGGTCGGTCCAGTTCCGTGACATGGTAGGCCGTTCGGCGCGCGGGTGGTTAAACTACCCCGGACGGCGGCGGTGGTCGGGTTCCCATGGTCTCGTCCTCCCGGATACTCCGAACTGCTCCTGTGGCTGCTCGGGGGCCGCGTTCGTTCCGAACCGCGCTCTCCTCACGGTTCCGTTCGATCACCGCTCGGGTCTCCGAGGTTCTCGGACGCCCGTTTCACTCGCGCCTTCCGAACCGCGCTACTCCGCGGGTCGCTGCCGCTCCCCGCTCGCCTGTTCGCGGTTCTCGTCGCTTCGCGCCTCGAACCGCGCTACTCCCCCCCGTCGGACTCGACGTGGTCCTCGAAGTTCGGCAGGTCCTCGGGGGGCTCGTACTCGGCCTCCCACGTGATGTACTCACGTTTGAGGAGGTCCGAGACCACCTGCCCGAGTTCCGTCAGGCCGGCGTTGATGGCCGACACCTTCCCCCACGAGTCGAGCTCCGGGTGGATCTCCCGTTCGCGCCAGTCCTCGGGGATGCCGGGGGCGTGATACCCCACGCGGTCGGCGAAGTCGTCCCAGAAGAAGTCGAACTGCCGGGTCAACTGCAGGTCGGTGACGATGTTCCACTCGACGGGGCCGAGGTCGGTGTGTTCGGCCCACTCGCCGAACGCCTCCGCCCACGCGCCGTCGTTCAGGAACTGCTCCAGTTCCTCGCGGCGGTACTCGTCGCCCATCACGTCCGCGTCGCCGTACTCGTCGGGGTCGAGTGCGTGCTGGAGTTCCGGCGGGTCGGGTCGCTCCACGTCGAGGCTCATACTGTCGTGTACGGTTCCCGAGGATAAAACGAAGTGGTCGATTGACACGCCGCCGAGCCCGCAGTCACTCCTCGCCGCCGCGCTCGATGACCGCGACGGGGTAGGGCGTCGGGTCGCCGGCCACCTCGCTCGTGACCACCTCACCGTCGGGGACCGCCGCCGCCGCGTCGGTGAGGTAGCGTCCCGACAGGACGTACCACCACACGGCCGCCAGCGCGGCCGTGAGGCCGACGAGGCCGACGACGACCCACGGCCCACCGAACCCTGCGGCGAGCGCCAGCGCGCCGTACGTTCCGTACGAGAGGCCCGTCACGAGGAGGAGGAGCGCGACCCGGAAGCGCCGGGCGTTCGCGGCGAGGGCGGCGCGGTTCGCGCGCACCGCGTCGGCGTAGGTGGTCACGACGCGCCGCAGGTGGACCGCCTCGGCGGGCGGGGCACCGGGACCGTCGAGGACGTCGTCGGTCACCCCCGGGCCGACGCCGGGAACGACGCGGCTCCCGAGGTAGGTGAGCGCCGCGGCGACGAGCGTCCCGACGAGTCCGAGGGCCCCGAGGAGGAGGGCGGCGAGGGCGGTCGCGGAGGGGTCTGAGAGACGCCCGCCGAGGGCGGCCGCGAGCGAGAGCAGGGAGACGAACACGCCGAGCAGCCCGCCGACGAGGCGCATCACGGCCATCGCCCGCGCGTCGACGTCGTCGAGGGCGGCGGTCTGTGCGTCGATGACCCGTTCGAGGCGGGTTGCAGCGTCGGCGTACACCGCCCGGCCGTCGGTCGTCCCGCCGTCGTCGG
>CAYYSW010000283.1:0-3805 GCA_964474395.1 uncultured Halobacteriales archaeon | reverse complement strand
TCCCGCGGACGAGTTCGATCATCGAGACGCCGTTGACCTTCTCGACCTTGTAGTTGACACCGGAGAGGTCGCCCATCGCACGACCCTTCGCCCCACCGATACCGGCGATGGTGACCTCGTCGTGTTCGTCGATGAACGAGATGGCGCCGTCACCGGGACAGAACGCGGTGACCTGCTTGCCGTTCTTGATGAGCTGAACTCGGACACACTTCCGGATGGCCGAGTTGGGCTGTTTGGCCTCGATGCCCACCTTCTCCAGTACGATACCGCGGCCCTGCGGGGCCCCTTCGAGCGGGTCCGACTTCTTGCCGAGCCCGCGAGCGCGCCGCGCGTACTTCGAGTCGGACCACCGGTGCTTCTGGCGGTCCTTCTGAAGCTTCCGCGCGGCGTACTTGCCGTTCGCCATAGTAGCGCGAGCTACCGGACCGAGCTACTTAAGGCTCCCTTTTCGACCCGGGACTGCTACCACGACGACGCTGTGGTGGACGTCCACACCGTTCGTGGTGTCTCCGAACCCTCTTGTACCTCGATACGGTACCTCGCGGGTATGGCAAACGCATCTACGTCCTCCGAGGAGGCCGTCGAATCCCGGTACACCGACACGGGGTCCTCGCTCGGCGTCGCGCTGTTGCTCCGCGCGCTCGTGTTCGTCGTCGGCTGTTTCGCCGCGGCGTTCGTCGTGACGGTCCTGTTCGGCGACGACGGGATGTCCGGTGTCCTCGTCGGCATCCTCCTCAGTCTCAGTGCCCTCGGACTCATCGGCACCGTCCTCGCCGTCGTCCTCGCCGTCGTCCGCCGGTTCCGCCGCGGCTGAGACGCCCCGCCGGTTCCGTCGCTCGACGCGCTCCGCTCCTCGCCGTTCTTCGAAGAGTTCGAATCCGAACTCGAACCGGAACTGCACCCTCCGGCCCCGACGCGACCGCGTCAGGTCAGTTCGACGTCGTCGATGTCGAAGTGCCGCGCCGCGAGCGTCCGGGCACGGTCGATGGTCCGGCCGCCTTTCCCGATGGCGACGCCGCGGTCCTCGCTCGCTACCTCGACGTAGGCGACGGTGTCCTCGTTCTCGCTGATGGTGACGTTGTACACCGCCGCGGGTGCCAGCGCGTTCGCGACGAACGCCTCGGGCGTGTCGGCGTCCTCGACCAGTTCGACCGACCGGGCGATGCGCTCCTCGACGCGCTTGACGCGCTCGCCGGCCGACCCGATGGCCTTGCCCATCTCCCCCGGCGGGACGAGGAACACGACACGCTCCTCGGAGACGACGCAATCGCGGGCTGCGACGTCGGTCTCGTCCTCGAACAGGGCGATGAACTGCCGTGCCTCGTCCGTGAGGGTGACGCGCATCGGGCTCAGTCGGCGCTCCCGCCCTCGCCCTCGCGGCGCGACCCCATCCGCAGGGTCACGTCGCCGGTACCGAGCTTGATGGGCTTGCCGACGATGACGTTCTCCGTGACGCCGTTCAGGTCGTCGACCTCGCCGTGGATAGCGGCGTCGAGCAGGTGGTTGACCGTCACCTCGAAGGCCGCTCGCGCGAGCACGCTGTCCTTGTCGCCGGAGATACCGTGGCGACCGATGGACTCGATGGTGCCGGGGTTGGTCATGATGTCCGCCACGAGCATGAGGTGGCGGATGTTCACGTCGCCCAGCCCCTGCTCTTCGAGCGTGTTCATCGTCTCCTCGATGATGGCCTCGCGGGCGGCCTCCACGCCCAGTTGCCGGTATATCTCGTGGATGTTGTTACACGTCGTCCGGGAGGCGTCGACGCCCTCGATGTCGAGCACCTTGCCGAAGGCCGACCCCTCGGTGTAGAGGACGAACTCCTCGCGGTCGTCCTCCAGTTTCTCCTTGCGGATGACGACCCGGGAGACGTCGTCGATGCCCTTGAAGACGATGTCGCGCAGCTCCTCGACCAGCTGGAGCAGTCCGCGGTAGGACGGCTCCTCCGGGCCGAACTCGATGACCGTCCCCTCGG
Source organism: uncultured Halobacteriales archaeon (assembly GCA_964474395.1). Lineage (GTDB taxonomy): Archaea > Halobacteriota > Halobacteria > Halobacteriales > Haloarculaceae > Halomarina. Next base: position 1,833 of record CAYYSW010000283.1, on the reverse strand, counting down.
GGGTGACGGTGTCGACGCCGAGCTTCGACTCGATGGTCTCCGCGATCTCCTGGGTCACCTCCTCGGCGCGCGGGACCGTCGGCCAGCGTTCCTCCAAGGTCTCCTCGTTGAGGTCGATGCGGACGAGCATGTCCGCGACGTTCGTCGAGACGTCACCCAGCGCGAGGATGCGCGTGGCTTCGATGTTCCAGACGACCTCGTGGGCGCGTTCGCGGTCCTCCGCGAACTCGTCTTCGAGGTGGACCGTCATCATCGGGGTGTCCGGGGTCTTCCGGGCGTCCACCAGCTCGATGAGTCGGGGGAGCCCCTGCGTGACGTCGATCTCGGCGACGCCCGCGTAGTGGAACGTGTTCATCGTCATCTGGGTCCCCGGCTCCCCGATGGACTGCGCCGAGACGGTCCCGACGGGGTCGAGCGGGTCGACGCGCGTGTCGAGGTAGCGCCGTTCGACGCGCTCTGCGACGCGGGTCGCCGTGTCGATGTCGTCGATGTCCTTCTCGTCGATGACGCGGTACACCTCGTCCTTGAGCCGTTTCGGGAGTTCGGTCCCCTCGACGGCGCTCTCGATGTCGTTGCTCGCAGCCATCAGTCGTCACCCGTGGCGAAGTGGTCCATGTGTTCTGAGAGGTTCGTCTGTGTGTCCTGCGGGTCGAGGAACTCGTCGCCCGAGTCGTCGAACTCCGCTTCGAGGACGCCCTCGGCGATGGCCTCGACGTCGATGTCGTTCTCCTCGTCGGAGGCGACGTTCACCGGCGAGGTGCCGTCCTCGCCGAACTCGAACTGGACGATGGTGTCCGAGGTGTCCCGGACGGTGCCGTCGTACTGCGTCTCCAGTTCGGAGAGCGCGTTGATGAGCCGGCGCTGGAGGTAGCCGGACTTCGACGTCCGGACCGCCGTGTCCACCAGCCCCTCGCGGCCGCCCATCGCGTGGAAGAAGAACTCCCGCGGGGAGAGCCCCGAGCGGTACGACGACTCCACGAACCCGTGGGCGTCCGCGCTCAGGTCGTCCGGCTGGTAGTGGCTCAGCGTACGGTCCTCGTAGCCGCGGTTGATGCGCTCGCCGCGCACTGCCTGCTGGCCGACACAGCCGGCCATCTGCGTGAGGTTCAGCATCGACCCACGCGCGCCCGACCGGGCCATGACCACTGCGGGGTTGTCGTCGTCGAGGTACTCGTCTGCGATGTCGCCCGCGCTGTCGCGAGCCTTCCCGAGCGTCTGCATGATCTTCATCTCGAGGGTCTCGTCGACGGTCCGACCGGGCAGGCTCTCCAGATCGCCGTTCTCGTAGGTCTCGATGAGTTCCTGGACCCGCGCGTAGGCGTTGTCGATGGCTTCGGTGATCTGCTCTTCGGCCTCGCCGGGCACCGACTCGTCGTCGATACCGATGGAGAACCCGAAGTGCATGATCGAGCGCATCGCCAGCGTGGCCACCTCGTTGATGAACTGGCGCGCGCGCGTCTCGCCGTACACCTTCGTGATCGTGTCGACGATCTCGCCGCCGAACGCCCCGACGCCGTCCTCGTCGATGGTGCCGGCGGTCAGCTGGCCGTCCTCGATGACGACCGTGTCGCCCGCGGAGGACGTGAACTCCAGGTCAAGGTCGTCGGGCAGCAGCTCCGAGAAGATCTGTCGTCCCGTCCAGTACGGGGTCCCGTCCTCGTCCTCGCCGTCGGGGTCGGGAAGTTCGTCCACCCGCGTCGCCCGCAGGAGGTCGAGCGCCTGCGTCTCGTTGAAGTTCGGGTTCTCGTTGGTCAGCAGGTACGTCCCGCTGATGTGGTCCTGGATGGCCCCGATGATGTTCTCGCCGAACCGGGGGCTGAGAATCTGTTCTTG
>CAYYSW010000282.1:0-3808 GCA_964474395.1 uncultured Halobacteriales archaeon | reverse complement strand
ACCCGAGGACACCTACTGGTGTTCGGCCGACATCGGCTGGATCACCGGGCACAGCTACGCCGTCTACGGGCCGCTCGCGCTCGGGACGACGACGCTGCTGTACGAGGGGACTGCCGACCATCCCGAGAAGGACCGCGTCTGGTCGGTCATCGAGCGCAACGCCGTGGACGTGTTCTACACCGCGCCGACGGCCATCCGCTCGTTCATGAAGTGGGGCGAGGAGTACCCCGACAGACACGACCTCTCCAGCCTCCGCCTGCTCGGAACGGTCGGCGAACCCATCGACCCCAGCGCGTGGCGCTGGTACCACGAACACATCGGCGGCGGGGACTGCCCCGTCGTCGACACGTGGTGGCAGACCGAGACGGGGGCGATGCTCGTCTCGACGCTGCCCGGCGCCGACGCGATGAAACCCGGCAGCGCGGGGCCCCCCCTACCGGGCATCGACGCGGCCGTCGTCGGTCCGGACGGGGCCGAGCGGCCGCCGGGGGAACGGGGACTGCTCGCGGTCCGCTCGCCGTGGCCCGGGATGCCCCGCGAACTCGCCGACGGCACCGACTGGGGACGGGCCGCCGCCGACGGGGAGTGGTGTTACTTCGCGGGCGACGAGGCCGTCGCCGACGAGGACGGCTACATCCGCGTCCTCGGGCGGGCCGACGACGTCATCAACGTCGCCGGGCGCCGGGTCGGGACCGCCGAGATAGAGAGCGCCATCGTCGGCGTCCCCGGCGTGGCGGAGGCCGCCGTCGTCGGCGTCGACCACGCCCGGCGGGGCACCGTCGTCCACGCCTACGTCAGCCCCGAGATCGGCCGGACGTCCGACGACACCCTCCGGGACGCGGTGCTCGGGGCCGTCGAGGCGGCCATCGGCCCGATGGCGACCCCCCAGCAGGTCGTCTTCACCCCGGAACTGCCCAAGACGCGCTCGGGCAAGATCATGCGCCGCCTGCTCGAGGACATCGCCAACGGCGAGGAGTACGGCGACATCAGCGCGCTCCGCAACCCCGAGGTCGTCGGCGAACTGGAGGTCAGGCGCGACGATGTTTCGGAAGAGTAGCGAGTTCCGAAACGCTCTCGGAAACTTTTCGGCAACCGTGACGAGAAACGGTTCGAGCGTGGTCGTACGGGGCAAGAGCTATTTCGGTTCCGTCGATAAATTCGAAACACGATGGTCGACCTCGCGGCGTTCCTCTGTTCGGGCGGGTACGAGCGCCTCCGGCGGGCCACGCGGACCCACCGCAGCGACCTCGTCGTCCGCCTCTGTGGGGAGGCGGGCCTCCGGCCGGGCGAGGTCGTCGCGGTCACGGCCGACGACGTCGTCGAAGCGGGTGACGCGCGGTTCCTCCGGGTCGGGGGCCGCGAGGCCTTCCTCCCGGCGGGGGTCGCCCACGACCTCCGGAAGTACGCCGAGACCGTCGGCGACGGGCCGCTCGTGGACGTCTCCGAGCGGCGCGTCCAGATGCTGGTCCGCGAGGCCGGCGAGCGGGCAGCCGAGGCGACCGGCGACGGGCGGTTCCGGGAGGTCTCCACGCGTGACCTGCGGGCCGCCCACGCCCGCCGCCTCCTCGACGACGGGGCCGACCCGCGGGTCGTCCTCGCGGTGACGGCCTACGACCGGCTGGCCGCGCTCGAGCCCCACCTGCGGACCCCCGACCGGGAGCAGGTCGCCGCGGCGCTCTCGGGGGGGGAGGCCGCTCCCGACGACCCGCCGGCGCGCCTCCGGCGGACGGTCACCGTCGCGGCCGACGTCGGCGAGGCGCTCGGGGCCGCGAGCACGGTCGAGGACATCCGGGGGACGGTCTGTACCCGGCTGGCCGACACCGACGGCTACCGCTTCGCGTGGGTGGCCGAGGCGACCGGCGACGGCCTCGCACACCGGGCGAACGCCGGTATCGGCGCCGACGCCGTCGAGCGGACGCTCGCCGACCACGGCGGCCTCCTGACGGCGGTTCGCGAGGAGCGGGAGGTCCGGACCGGGGAGACCGACGCGGGCACCCTCGTCGCCATCCCCCTCGTCGGCGGCGGAACGACGCGGGGCGTCCTCGGCATCGGCGTCGCTCCCGACGAACTGGGGGAGGCCGAACTCGACCTGCTCGCGGCGCTGGGCGCGCAGGTCGGCCACGCGCTCGCGGCCGTCGAGCGCAAGCGACGGCTGCTCGCGGACACGGTGACGCGCCTGAGCTTCGGCGTCGGTCCCGAATCGGCGGTCCTCCCGACGGCGGCGGCGGCACTCGACGCCGAACTCGAACTGGTCGGCGTCGTGCCCGCCGACGCGGGCCTGCTCTGTTACGTCGCCGTCGAGGAGGTCACGCCCGACGCGGCCCTCGACCACCTCTCGGGGGCGGACGCCGTCGCCGACGCCCGGTTCGTCGGGGAGGACGAATCGGGCGTCCTCCTGGAGGTGACGCTGAGCGAGTCGCCGGCCCGGACGCTCGTCGAGGCCGAAGGGCGGGTCCGGACCTACGAGGTCGACGCCCGGGGCGGACGGCTGGTCGGCGAGGTCGCGACGGACGTGGACGTGCGCCGCATCGTCGAGACCGTCACCGACGCCTTCCCGGACGTCCACCTCGAGGCGAAACGGGAGGCCGAACGCGACGCGGCGGCCGACGTGCGGGTCCGCGAGACGCTGACCGACGGCCTCACCGAGCGACAGGCCGCGGCGCTCCGGTCGGCGTACTTCGGCGGGTACTTCGAGTGGCCCCGGGACTCCACGGCCGAGGAACTCGCCGAGTCGCTCGGCGTCTCCTCGCCGACGCTCCACAACCACCTCCGGACCGCCCAGCAGAAACTGTTCGGCGCGCTGCTGGAGGACCCCTAATTGTCTAGCCACGACGCGTTACGTAATAGCGACCCGTGCGGGACGATATCCCGTCACTGAACCGTCGGACGGCCGCGGCCGGCCCCGAGGGGGCCGCTCTGTGGACTCCCCCGGTCCGGGAGGTACGATTGTGATAGTTAGCTCCGCAGTTTATGTAGCCCAGGTAGTGACCAACATGCAGCCATGTCGGACGAGGACCCGGAGGAGGTCGAACTGGAAGCACGGTTGGCCGAACAAGACGAGTTCGAGCCACCGGAGTCGTTCGTCGAGCAGGCGAACGTCACCGACGAGGGAATCTACGACGAGTTCGAGGAGAACTGGCCGGAGTGCTGGGAGCACGCCGCGGACCTGCTCGACTGGACCGACGAGTACGACCAGGTGCTCGACGACTCGAACCCGCCGTTCTACGAGTGGTTCACCGGCGGCGAACTGAACGCCTCGGCGAACTGCGTCGACCGACACCTCGACGACCGGGGCGACGAAGTGGCCATCGAGTGGGTCGGCGAACTGGGCGAGACGCGGACGTACACCTACGAGGACCTCCACGAGGAGGTCAACGCCTTCGCCGCCGGGCTCCGTGACCTCGGCGTCGAGGAGGACGACGTCGTCACGATGTACATGCCGATGGTACCGGAGCTGCCCATCGCCATGCTCGCGTGTGCCCGCGTCGGGGCCCCCCACTCGGTCGTCTTCGCGGGCTTCTCGGCTGACGCGCTCGCGACCCGGATGAACGGGTCGGACTCCGAGTTCCTCGTCACCTGCGACGGCTACTACCGCCGCGGGGAGCCCCTCGAACACAAGTCCAAGAGCGACGAGGGGGTTGCCGACGTCGACCACGACGTGACGAGCGTCGTCGTGGACCGGCTGGGCGACGACTACGACCACCCCACCAACGAGGGCGACAACGACTACGACGCGCTCGTCGCCGACCACGAAGGCGAGGAGGTCGAACCGGTCGCCCGGGACGCCGAGGACATGCTGTTTCTCATG
>CAYYSW010000281.1:0-3821 GCA_964474395.1 uncultured Halobacteriales archaeon | reverse complement strand
TGCAGGCCATTCCGGGGTACCACCCTTTGTCCTCCTGAGAGCGACACACGCTGGGAGACGTCGTCGCTGGATACGCTCGCTACGGCACTTCTTGACTCCAGATAGCCAATCAAAGCGCCTGCCTATCGAGTATGACTACCGGCAGGCCGGCCGATAGCGGGCACCATGGTGAAGCTCAGGTCCGGGTGACTTGTCACGGAGGAAAACGCATGACGAGGGACCCGACGTGAAACAGCCTCTGACCGCCCGCCTCACTCCTACATGAAAACAGAGTACACAGGTACCCCAGTACTTTACTTTCGTTGACACGTTCCGCCGTGCCGAAGGGCCCGTGACTATCCGGCGTTGGTCACAGCCATGTGGGCCTGAAGCGCATCGTCGGCAGCGAGATACGCCTCGCGAGGATAGAGTGCCAGCTCACTCGTTTCGGCGACCACCCAATAGCGGTCGCGCGGCGTCCGGACGGCGAGGACGAAGTATTCGCCCATGTCGGTGGTGAGCTGTTCGACGATACGGACCGCCTCGACCGACGTACCGACGAGTCGTTCGACGAACCGCTGAGTTCGCCAGTGCAGGTTGCGGTCCATCCTGCTGGCCGTATGGTGTGTGGTAGCATAAGTGATGAGAGCCAATTTGAACGCGTTCAGTCCGCTGCAGCACATCGTTGTACAAACCCGCTGACGGACCATAGAGCAGCCAAACGCTTATATCGTCACTTAGCGCATCTCTCGACCAATGAGCACGGCAGAAGCGCTCGCAGACTGTGGCGGCGACGACCGACTGCGAATAGAAATCACCGACGGGAGGGACCCGATCGAGACCATCGAAGTACTCGCAAGCGAGTACACGCCTGCCGACGCGCGCGAGTCCATCAACAGGGGCCTGCTCATCGTCCATATCACCGCCGTGAGTGACCTTCCGGGGAGCTTGAATCATAAGCTGGAGGCGACGGACGACTGGGATGGAATGCTCGAAATTTCGGCCCGACAGGATGAAGACGGGAAATGGACAACGTCTGTACTGCAGGCCTGGGGAACTGAGACCGAATCCTACACCGAACTCGGGTACGTCACCCACATCGAGCGGCTCTGAACGCCTGAATCGAAGCACTTCTGTATCCAATACTGTACCGTTATCATCTCCTGGTAGTTCTGGGGTAGTTCGAACGTGCTATCGTGTCGCAATCTGACTCAGGAAGCCATATGTGGATTCGAAGCACATGTCGAACTGCGATTCACACAAATGCTAACAATTACCATGACATGTTCGAATAATCAGACGCTATAGGTATACAAGGACCGCTCAATACCCCACTATGACCGAATAATGGCTCAGAGGGGCGATTCGACGTGCTACGATGTTCGGTGACTGGGTACAGACATACGACAGAAACCGTCCTCGAAACATCGACACATTGAATATAGAGACTATCTTTATAACGATGTAGTATGGTTGGACTGACCACCGACGACTCGCCCACGATGACTCGACATGCGCGACACGGTCGCTCGGGTGTGTGCCAATGAGCGTGGAGCTTGACGCACCGATTGAGGAGACGAGCGACGAACCGGCCGACGCCGACGAGCAGGTGGCCTCGACAGTACTCTCGAAAGACACAGTGTTCGAAGCGCTGGCGAACGAGCGCCGCCGCCGTACGCTCACGTATCTCGACGAGAACGACGGGACAGCGACGACCGGCGAACTCGCGACCTGTATCGCCGCCGCCGAGAACGGCATCTCAGTACAAGAGCTCACCTCCGCGCAGCGTAAGCGCGTGTACGTCGGCCTCTACCAGTGTCACCTGCCGAAGCTCGACGAGATGGGCCTCGTTGCGTTCAATAAAGCCCGTGGAACGGTTCGTCTCGATGCTGACGCTGCGACACAGGTCTTCCCGTACCTCCGACTCGACCCCCTGGCCGACGCCAGAACGAACAGCGGTCTGCTGAGTGGCTTGCGGTCACGGCTCGGATAATACAGAACAGACTCGGTAGTCGCCTTCATGGGATTAGTGTACCTGCCGCGGTCCTGATAGACCCACGCTCTCTGTATATCGTTCAGCAAGGGCTGCGATCGACGCGTGCCGCATGTGTACCAAATCTACACGTCTATCTATCCATCAGGCACTTTTAGCCATACTCTCTACAGCGATGTTCTAATATAAATTGACTGCAGAGGTATTGCTATCTCCGACCAACCAGATCCCATTCCCCTCATACGCCAACCGAGGGGGCCTTCTTTGAGTAACTGGCCGCTCGCTGATGAGTTCTCTCTGCGTCGTGTTTTCGTTGGCAACCGCTGATGGTGGCATCTGAGCGGTCGCACGATGGCACATGTACGGAGAACTGCAGGCCATTTTAGGGTGCTACATCCCACTCACGATTGGTCATACGTATATGTAAACTCTCGAATATATCGGTCTTATGCAGGCATCACTGGCATAGAACCATACCGTCCCCGTTTGAAGCGACGACATGGAGTTCAGGTCCGGGGGAACCATAGCGACGCTCCGAGCAACGGTCACGAAGGTCCGAGAACAAAATCTGACGTTTCTGGCAGGGAGTCTCGCGTATAACGCATTCGTCTCACTGATACCGCTCTTGCTCTTGGTACTTCTCGTTGCGGGTACTATCGGCGACGAGACGCTGACGGCACGTATCAGTGACCTCACCCAGGCGTTCCTGACTCCGAACGCACAGAATCTCATCGGAGATGCACTGACAAATACCAGCGGGCAGACGGGTGTGTCAGTCGTCGGTGTTCTCGTGTTGTTGTGGGGGGCACTCAAACTGTTCCGCGGGCTGAATACAGCGTTCGCAGAAGTGTACACGGCAACTGACGACACCACGTTCATCGGGCAGATACGCAACGGGCTTATCGCGTTCGGCGCTGTCGCCGTTTCGCTTCTCGCCGTCGGCTTCGCTGGCGGTGCGTTTGCGTACTTTGACCATCCGTTGCTTCATGTGCTGAATCCGGTCTTTTTGCTTGCTGGACTTACCCTGGCGTTCCTCCCGATGTACTACGTCTTCCCCGGCACCGAACTCACAATCAAGGAAGCACTTCCTGGCGCCGTCGTTGCAGCGGGCGGATGGGCGCTGCTTGAAGTCGGATTCCAAGTGTATGCCGCGAACGCTGGGAAGTACGAAGCTTATGGTGTCATTGGCGGAGTCCTGTTGCTAATCACGTGGCTGTATTTCAGTGGGTTAGTATTGCTCGTCGGCGCGGCGATCAACGCCGTCATCTGGGAACGCAGCAGACCAGACCGGATGTCCGAGGCCGTCGAATCGACCGAGCTGGCCGATGAGAGCGACGGACAGTACTCGAGGTCCGAACTGACGTCTTTGGAATTTCACCTCGCAGCGGAAGGGATGCTTCCGGAAGACGAGCAGCTACCGGGACACGACACCGCACCGTCGTTCCAACGAGCGGGGGCTGCCACAATGGGAGTCGCTGCCGTCGCGCCGATGGGGACACGTCGACCGCCAGCCCGTACTCAATGGACATCGAAGTCTCGCCGCGGGTCGCCCCGCTCACAGCAAACGGCGTCGCGGTCGTTCCTTGTCGGCGTCGCAGTCGGTGCACTCGGTAGCGTCGCGCTCATGGTCACCAGCCTTTGGCGGCTGCTTGACTAACCAGACAACAGGCATAGCCAGGGAACAGTCGGCGTTCGTTGATTCGCGCTACATACCGGGAATGCCGAGAGCATCGAGACCGACAACGCCGATGATCGAGAGGATGTATAGCACGCCAAGGGCGACGACCCACGCGATGAGGCCGATGGCTGCAGCAGTCCCCCATCCACCGGGGTACCGCCAGTTGATGAT
>CAYYSW010000280.1:0-3825 GCA_964474395.1 uncultured Halobacteriales archaeon | reverse complement strand
GGTCCCTTCCTCGACCACCACGTCCGGTTCGACGCCGGCGTGGATGGCGCCGACGAGGTCGAGGACGGCGGGGTCGGCCTCGTCCGCGCCGAAGGTGTCGCGGGCGCGGACGGCGTAGCCGTCGACGCTCGCCCGGTCGAACCCGGGGACGTCGATGATGGCGTCGATTCGCTCCGCGAGGACCCGGCCCCGCGCCTCCCGGAGCGGGACCGACTCGGGGTCGCCGGTCAGGTCCAGCGACGCGACGGCCTCGTGTGCCGCCTCGGGGGACGCGAGGTCCCGGAACTCCTTGCGGTCAGCCATCGTCCCCCCGGCAGGGCGGTCGTCGGGCAGCCAGCTGGCGTGTCGTCATACGCCCGAATCGTCGCGGGCGCTACTTGTGTCTTCGCGGAGTGCGCCGGGGGTCAGACCACCCCCGACCCGTCGCCATCGTCGGCGGCGCCGTCGTCCTCGCTGCCGCCGGGTCCGAACGCCTTGACGAGTTCGCCGTCGAGGAACCGCTCCTGCCGGTAGCCGAGGGCGTTCGAGAACACCGTCTGGCCGAGGAACGACAGCGAGTAGTCGTGGAGGCCGAACGGGTGGAGGTGTTCCTGCGTCGCCGGCCGCAGGAGGCTCGCGACGACCTGGACGCTGCCGTCGTCGCCGTCGAGCGTCCCTGCGGCGACCAGGTCGACGGTCTCGCCGTCGGCCTCGACGCCGGTCGTGGCGGCGACCGACCCGCCGGCGTCGTCGAACGCGTCCGGTCGCAGGAGCGTCATCGGCGCGGCGTCGCCGATGGGGTAGCCGAGCGGCGCGACCTTCCAGAGCTCCGTCTGCATGTCCCGGACGTCGCCCATCAGCGGGTGGTCGGCGTTCTTCTCGCCGAGGAACGGCACGACGAACGTCTCCTCGCGGACGTCGTCGCTCCCGATGGCCGACGCCGGCCCGTCCATCGGGCCGAGCACTCGGACCCCGGTGTCCGTGAGGACGAGGTTCCCGCCGGCGGCGACGTACTCCTCCAGTGCGGCGACGTAGCCCTCGTCGTCGGCCCCCTCGTCGTGGATGACGACGAGGTTGTCGACGGCGGGCGCCCCCGACCCGTCGAGCAGGTCGCCCCTCGCCACCGCCTCGACGGACGTCGGCGAGATAGCGTCCGACGCGTCGGTGTACGCGGCGTACTCCTCGAAGAAGGCGAACGGCGTCACCTCGTACGCGCGTTGCTCGTAGCCGAGAGCCTCCTCCGGGTCGGGGACGCCCTCGTCCCCGAGCGTGACCGTCCCGACGGACACGTCGACTCTCGCGGCCGTCCGACCGGCCTCGTTCGAGACGCGGACCGTCCACTCGCCGGCCGTTCCTCCCGCCCGCGTCCAGACGGTCCCGCGGGGGCTGCGCGTCCCCGACGGGTCGTAGCTCTCGACGGGGTCGCCGTGCGGGTCGAGGAGGGTCGCGCTCGCGAGCGCCCCCCCGCGGCCGCTGATGCCGACGTGGAGCCGCGTCCCCTCCGCGACCGGGACGGTCACCGACCGGGTCTCGCCCGGCGGGACGGTGACCGTCTCCTCCGTGTCGTCGGTCGCGGTGTCGGCGACCGACAGCGACTCGGAGGTGCGACGCAGCGCGTCGGTCTCGACGTAGGCGGTGTGGGTGCCGGCTGTATCGACCGAGGCGGTCACGTCCCGCGTGGCCTGCGTGGCCATCGTCTCGATGAACGTCTGGTAGGCGACGACCTGCGTCTCGATGACCTCCGGGTAGTAGGTCATGTTCTCGCCGACCCGGTTGTCGAGGGCCATCTCGGGCGACATGGCGACGAGGTCCAGCCCGCCGAGCTCCTCGGGGGTGGCGAACCAGCTCCCGAACGTCCCGGTGGTCGTGTACTGGATGGTGTCGTATACCGTCCCGTAGCTGAACACCTCCGTCGGGACCGACGCCTCGAAGTCGTCGATGCCGAACTCGGCGTACCACTCCTCCATGTCGGTCGTCCACTGCTCGAAGGTGTCCCGGTAGTCCTCGATGAGCGGCCCGACGCTCTCCGTGAGGTTCCGCTCGAGGACCCGGTTGAGCTCGTAGAGCTGGTGGAGCTCCTCGTACTCGTACTCCGTGTTCATCAGGAGCCCGAGGACGAACTGCTCGGCGTCGAACATCCCGTGGAGGTCCGCGCCGTAGTTGAGGTTCTCGTACCCGCGGAGGTGTTCGACGACGTCGAGCGCGCCGGGGACGTACTTCTCGTACTCGACGGCGACGTCCTCGTCGATGCCGGGCGCGTCGTCGTGGAGGTCGGCCCCGTCGGGGTCGGCGGGATAGTGTGTCGGGTCGATGTACCCGACGGTCGGCCACTGTCGGTTGAGGTCCTGGAGCGTGCCGTTGTACCGGCGGAACGCGTCCACGCGGACGAGGTCGGTCTCGGTCACTTCGTCGCCGCTGAAGAACTCCGGCGAGCGGGCGACCCAGCCGTCGGGGTTCGGATAGAGGAAGACCAGCGCGAGTTCGTCGAGGAGCGCTTCGAGCTCCTCGTTGTCGCCCCGGAGGACGTCCTCGATGAGCCGGGAGCCGGCCTCGGCGCCCGAGCGCTCGTCGCCGTGGATGGACAGCGAGTAGAGCACCTTCTCCTTCTCGCGGAAGCGCTCCTCGTCGGTTACGTCGTTGGTGACCGTCGCGACGGTTATCTGCTGGGGCGACACCTCGAGGTCCATCACGTCGTACCAGCCGGCGCTGGACCCGACGCCCGACACCGAGAGCCGGTCGGGGTGCTGTCGCTCGAGGTGACGGAGGCCACTCATCGCCTCCTCGTAGGCGACGAAGCCGGTGCTGTCGGCCGGTGCGGGGAACACCCCGTCGTCGTAGGCGTCGACGCGCCAGAAGGGGTTGGCCCCCGGCGAGTAGCGCATCGCCGTCGCGCCGGGCAGCGCGGGGTCCTCGTTCGAGAGGACCGTATCGACCTCCCCGGGCGGGAGGTCAGCGTACGCGACCGGTTCCGGGTGGGTCGTCGTCCGGGCCTCGACGTCGAGGGTCGAGACCTGACCGACGGCGTCGGCGCTCTCGAACTCGATGAGCGTCGGGACGGTCTCGTCCTCTGGGGTGTGTTCGTAGACGAACCGGTACTGCTCGGTCAGTTCGACGCCGGGCGCGCTCGGCGTCTGGCTCACTGCCGTCCCCGGCAGGGTCAGGGCACCGACGCCGGCGGCGGCGCGCAGGTAGTCGCGTCGCGTGACGTCGCTGTCTTCGAAGGCGGTGCGGATACGGTCGAGTCTGTCGTGGATACTCATGGCTGTCAGGTCAGTGATCGGAGGGCGAAACGCCGGAGGGCTCGGCCGTGCGACGAGTTATCAGGACACTACCGATTACACCGACGACTGATTGATAAGTTTAATTCACGGACGTTTGAAACTCATCGGCCGACTGCGATCACGGGGCGTACTCCCAGTCCTCGACGGCCACCGCCTCGCCCTCGGGGATGCCCTCGCGGTCCTCGGGGACGACGACCCAGCCGTCGGCCAGCGCCACCGACGAGAGGACCCCAGACCCGCCGGCCCGCGTCGGGGTGGCCGCGGGGAGGCCGTCGGCCTCGTCCGCCGGGTCGTCGAGCGAGACGCGAGCGAACGTCCTGACGCCCGGTTCGCTCCGTATCTTCCGGGCGAGGCGGGCCTCCCGGGTGGGGTGGGGGACCGCCGGGAGGTGGCCGACGTGCTTCAGGAGCGGTCGGAGGAACTGCACCGCGTTGACGATGCAGGCGACGGGGTAGCCCGGCAGCATGACGACGGGCGTGTCCTCGACGACGCCGAGCGCGCAGGGGTGGCCGGGTTTGAGCGCGACGCCGTGGACGAGCACCTCGCCCAGCTCGTCCACGACGTC
>CAYYSW010000279.1:3653-3883 GCA_964474395.1 uncultured Halobacteriales archaeon | reverse complement strand
ACTGGAGGGCCGCCGCGACGAGCAGGTCGTCGCCACGAAGGGCTACTTCCAGATGGACGAGGACGACCCGAACTCCGGCGGGCTCTCCCGGAAGGCCATCGAGCAGGAACTCGACGCCTCCCGGGAGCGCCTCGGGATGGACACCATCGACCTCTACCAGATCCACCGCTGGGATTACGACACGCCCATCGGGACGACGATGCGGGCTCTCGACGACGCCGTGCGCCGCG
>CAYYSW010000279.1:0-3643 GCA_964474395.1 uncultured Halobacteriales archaeon | reverse complement strand
GGAACGGGAGATGCTCCCGTTCTGCGAGAAGCGGGGCGTCGGCGTCATCCCGTGGTCGCCGCTCGCGCGCGGCTACCTCACCCGACCCCACGAGGAGACGGACGCGACGACCCGCGGGAGGTCCGACCGGCGCGCACAGGAACACCCCTACCTCGAGGGCGGCGGGGTGGAGATAAACGAACGCGTCGAGGAACTCGCCGACGAGGAGGGCGCCACGATGGCCCAGATCGGTCTCGCGTGGGTGCTCTCGAAGGAGTGGGTCGACGCCCCCATCGTCGGGACGACCAGTATCGAACACCTGGAGGAGGCCGTCGAGGCGCTCGACATCGACCTCTCGGAGAGCGACGTCGAGTACCTCGAGGAGCCGTACGAGCCGGTGCGCGTCTCCGGCCACCAGTAGGCGAACCCTTCCGGCCTCCCGGGGCTCAGACAGGGACGTCCTACCGGTTCCCGTCCGACGGGACGGTCAGTCCCGCCCCCCGACCTGCTCGTGGGTGTGGTGGAAGAACCGGACGCGGGGACCGGCGACGGGTTCGAAGCAGACCCGTCGGTAGCGGGCGTTGTCGAGCAGGTTCACCATGAGGCCGGCGTCGTGGACCGACACGGAGTCGTAGTCGGTCTCGCAGACGGGACACCGCTGGGGGGCGTCCTCCGGCGCGGGCACCTCCATGGTCGAACGAGGGGCGACGCGGGCAAAAACCGCGCGCCCGCACCCGGACGACGTCGATACAACGATACGGCCGGCGGTCGTAGCTTCTGCCATGTCGCTGCTCTCGATGACGTGGCGCGACGTGCTGTTCGCCCACTGGGGGGTCGACCCCGGCCTCGTTCAGCCGCGACTCCCCGACGGCATCGACGTCGACACCCACGACGGCCGGGCGTGGCTGGGGGTCGTCGCGTTCGTCATGGAGGACATCCGCCCGTCGGCCCTGCCACGGGGTCTGACGTTCCCCGAACTCAACCTCCGGACGTACGTCACCCACGAGTCCGGGAAGCCGGGCATCTACTTCTTCAACCTCGACGCCGCGGACCCCCTGGGCGTCGCCATCGCCCGGCGCGCGTTCCGCCTGCCGTACTACCGGGCGTCGATGCACGCCGAGCGCCGGGAGACGAGCGTGGCGTTCCGGAGTCGGCGGACCCACACCGGCCAGCCCCCGATGGCCTTCGACGCGACGTACGGCCCCGCATCCGGGGGAATCGAGGACCGCGAACGGGCGGACTTCCTCACCGAACGCTATCGCTTCTACACGGCGAGCGACGGCGGGACCGTCTACGCGGGCGACGTGGGCCACGAGCGCTGGCCGCTCCGCCCCGGGCGCGTGGAGTTCCGGCGCAACGAGTGCTTCCGCGCCAACGGGTTCGACCACCCGGGGGGCGACCCGCTGGTCCACTACGCGCCGACCGTGGACGTGACCGCCCGGCGGCTCGAACGGCTGTGAGGGAGAGCCCCGCCGACCCCCGGCTATTTATCTCGCGACGGTGAATTTCGGGCGATGACAGCGGTCGAGGGGCGACGGGTGGAGACGGAGGCTCCGACCGGTGCGATGCGGTCGCTCGACCCGAGCGTCCGCGTCGTCTGGGCGGTACAGGCACTCGTGAGTGCGCTCGTCGTGAGCGTCATCGTCGGCATCGTCTCGACGGTGGTCGAGGGCTTCCTCTGGGCCGGTCCGCTGACGTTCCTCGTCGTGGGGGGCGTCACCGTCGCGCTCTCGGTACTCCGGTATCGCGTCTGGCGCTTCCAGGTGCGCGAGGACTCCCTGTTCCTCGAACGCGGCGTGTTCACCCGCACGACGACCGTCGTCCCGTACGTCCGCATCCAGCACGTCGACTCCAGTCGCGGGCCCGTCGAGCGGGCCGTCGGGCTGGCGTCGGTGGTGGTCTACACGGCCGGGTCGCGCGGGGCCGACGTGACGATTCCGGGATTGACCCCCGAGGACGCCGAGGCCCTCCAGCAGCGCCTGAAGCGCCTCGCCATCGCCGCCGAGGGCGAGGACGCCGTATGAGCACGCGACTCGACCCCCGGTCGGTCCCCTACCGCGCGGCCGAGACCGTGGCGCGACTCGTCTGGGTCGTCGTCATCTTCTCCGTCACCTCCTCGGGGGTCGACCCGGCCTTCGGCGTCCCGATAGTCGTCCTCGGGGTGCTCGCGGTGCTCGCCGTCGCCGCGGGCTACCAGTTCGCCTACTGGCAGCGCTTCGAGTACGACCTCACGCCGGACACCTTCGACATCCGTTCGGGGGTGCTCTCCCGGCGCACCCGCGAGATTCCCTACCGGCGCGTCCAGAACGTCGACATCAGCCGGAACGTCGTCCAGCGCGTCCTCGGCGTCGCGGAGGTCCGTATCGAGACGGCCGGCGGGAGCGACACCGAGGCCCATCTCCGGTACGTCTCGGCCGGGGAGGCGACCCGCCTTCAGGACGAACTCGCACGGCTGAAACGCGGCCGGGAGGAGGTGGATGCGGAACCCGCGGAGGCCACCGAATCGCTCTACGCCATCACGCCCCGCGAGTTGCTCCTGCTGGGGGCGGTGTCGGTGGACTTCCGCCTCGTCTCCTTTCTCTCGGTGGCGACCCCCGTGTTCTGGCCGACGTTCGCGGACACGCTCGCCCCACTGGCCCCGGCGGGCGCCCAGTTGCTCTCGCCGGTCCTGTTGGCTCCTCTCGGCGTGCTGGCGCTCTACCTCGTCTCCGTACTCGTGGGCGCCGTCGTCGCCGCGACGAACTACTACGGCTTCCGCCTCGACCGGGAGGGCGACGAACTGCGCTACGAGCGCGGCCTCGTCCAGCGGTTCAACGGTACCATCCCGCTCTCGAAGGTCCAGACGCTGACGGTGCGGGCGAACGTCCTCGCCCGGCTCATCGACCACGCCTCGCTCGCCGTCGAGACGGCGGGCTACGCCCCCGGCGACGACAACGGCTCGCAGTCGGCGGTCCCGTTCGCCGAGCGCGACCGGGTGTTCGCCCTGGCGCGCTCGGTCGAACCGTTCGGCGACCCCGACTTCGAGCGCCCGCCGAAGCGCGCCCGGACGCGCTATGCGGTCCGCTACGGCATCGTCGCGGTGGGGGTCGTCCTCGCGGCGTACCTCGTCGTCCGCTTTACCCCCCTGTCGGGCGCGTGGTGGGGCACGCTCGTCCTCCTGCCGGCGGTTCCGGTGGCCGCCCACGCGAAGTGGAGCGCCCGGGGGTACGCCCTGCAGGACGGCCACGTCCTCACGCGCAACGGCTACCTCGTCCAGACGGTGAAGGTGGTCCCGTACTACCGCGTCCAGACGGTCATCGTCTCGCAGTCGCCCTTCCAGCGGCGCCGCGACCTCGCGACCCTCGTCGTGGACACCGCCGGGTCGCGGTCGCTGACGGGACGGGACCCCCGTGCGGTCGACATCGACGCCACAACGGCCGACCGACTGGGCGACGAGGTCGAATCGCGGCTCTACCGGGCGCTCGCGACCGAGCGGGCGCGCCGTGCCCGGCAGTCCCGGCCGGTCGAGTGGTCGCCGTCCGACGAACGCCCGCCCACCGGGGAGGGGTCGGACACCGTGTTCTGAGTCCCGAGCCGGGAGGAACGTTCAAGTAGTAAGATGTTGTGACTGTTCTTAATGAGTGATTATACGCTCCCGGAGCATTCCCCGTCGGTCACCGACCCC
>CAYYSW010000278.1:3452-3883 GCA_964474395.1 uncultured Halobacteriales archaeon | reverse complement strand
GTTATCAGCCGAGCGCTCAACCTAACTGAGCTACCGACCCGACTGGGCGCACTTCTGGGTACCGGGGTTATACAATTAAGCGTGTCGTTTCGGCCGAGGTCGGTCAGTTCTCGCTGCTCGACCCGCGGCCCACGTCGTACTCGTCGTCGTCCATGTCGTAGGTGTCGGCGCCCGTCCCCGCCCCCGACTGCTCGGGGTTCGGGAAGCCCTCGGTGTACACCCCGCCGGTGTAGATGCCGCCGGTCTTGGCGTCGATGTAGGGGGTGACGACGAACTTCCGGACGGCGACCCGGACCGGGTAGCGCGTCGGCGGGAGCGTCAGCAGGAGGCCGACGGCGTCGGTGACCAGCCCCGGCGTGAGCAGGAACGCGCCCGCGGCGATGAGCAACGCGCCGTCGATGAGTTCGTCCTCCGGGAGCGACCCCTGCGAG
>CAYYSW010000278.1:0-3442 GCA_964474395.1 uncultured Halobacteriales archaeon | reverse complement strand
TCTGGATGCGTCTGAGGGTGTGTCGCCCCTCGGCGCGCACGAGTAGCATCCCCACGAGCGCCGTCAGTACGACGAGCGCGACCGCCGGAACGGGACCGATCCAGTCGGCGACGACCACCAGGAGGACCATGTCGAACAGCGGGATGAGTAACAACAGCCCGATGACCCGGAGCAAGCCCATACACCGGGGTACTGGTCGGAAATGCAAACGTGTTCCGACTGCACGCGCCGGCGGCGGCCGCGGAGTCGTAACACGCTTTCTCGCGACCGTACTACTCGGCCCATGAACGACGAGACGCTGGTCGAGTGGCGCGAGTGGGGTCCGGCGGCGTTCGACGAGGCGCGCGAGGCCGACCGACCGGTCCTGCTCTACCTGACGGCGCCGTGGTGTGAGTGGTGTCACCGGATGGAACGCGAGTCCTACGGGAACCCCGCGGTGGCCGCCAACATCGACGACGACTTCGTTCCCGTCCGGGTGGACGCCGACCGCCGTCCCCGGGTCCGCGAGCGCTACCAGATGGGCGGGTTCCCCTCGACGGTGTTCCTCACGCCCGACGGCGAGGTGATAACCGGCGCGACGTACCTCTCGACGGAGGCGCTCCGCTCGGTGCTCGAACGGGTACGGGAGACGTGGACGGAGCGGGGCGACTCGGCCGGGCGGATTCCCCGGGCGCTACAGGACCCCGACCCGCCGCGCGGCAGCCTCGACGACCGCATCGAGGCGCACATGGCCGGGCAACTGGAGGTGGCCTTCGACGACACCTCCGGGGGGTGGGGCACGGACGCGAAGTTCCCGCTCCCGAACACCGTCGCGTTCGCCCTCAAGCGCGACCGCGACCGGGCGCTCCGCACGCTCGATGCCGTCTACACGCACCTCTATGACACCTACGACGGCGGGTTCTACCGCTACGCGAGCAACCGCGACTGGAGCGACCCCCACCGCGAGAAGCTGCTCGACGAGAACGCGGCGCTCGTGCGGGCGTTCGCGGACGCCTACCTCTACACCGGCGACGAGAACTACCGCGGGCCCGCCCTCGGTACCGTCGACTACCTCACGACGGACCTCTGGACGGGCGAGGCCTTCGCCGGCAGTCAGGCCGGCGGCGACTACTACACGCTCGAACCGACCGAACGCGAGGGGGCCGACCCGCCGCACGTCGATTCGACGGTGTTCGCCGACCGCAACGGCCTCGCGTGTGAGGCCCTTCTGCGCCTGCACGCCTACACCGACGACGGAGCGAGTCGCCGCTACGCCGACCGCGCGCTCGCACACGTCCGGGAGACCCTCGTCGACGGCGGTGCCGTAACCCACTTCGACGGGCCCGACAGCGAGACGGGCCTCCTCACCGACCAGGCGCGTGTGCTCGGCGCGCTGACGACGAGCGAACAGGTGACGGGCGAGGGCGTGGCCGCCGCCCGCGAGGTGGCCGACTGGACGGTCGAGCACTGCCGGGCCGACGACGGCACGTTCCTCGACGCGCCCACCGACGCCGACACCCCCGCGCTGCTCGACCGGCCGCTCCGCCCGCTGGACACGACGGTCGAACTCGCGAACGCCCTCGTGGACCTCTCGGTGCTGACCGGCGAGGAAGACTACCGCGACGTCGCCCGCGAGTCGCTGTCGGCGTTCGCCGGCGCGCGCGACCGGATGGGCGTCGAGGTGGCCGGGTACGCGACGGCCGCCGCCCGGCTCGTGGACGCCCCGCTGACGGTCCACGTCGCCGACGACCCCGGCAGCGACCTCCACCGGGCGGCCCTGCGGATGTCCGACCACGAGAAGGTGGTCGTCCCGGACGCCGACGGCGACCGGGGGACCGCGTGGGTGGTCCTCGACGGGGCGACCTCCGACCCCGCCGCCTCGCCCGCCGAGCTCCAGCGGCGTGTCGAGGAAATCACATAAACCGTCGGAGTGTTTTTGTCGACCGGGGTCCAGATGCCGACGATGGCAAGTCTCCGTGACCTCGGTCTGTCGGAGTACGAGGCGAGGGCCTATCGCGCCCTCCTCACGACGGGTCCGACAACCGCCAAGGAGTTGTCACAGGTGAGCGACGTGCCGATGGGCCGTATCTACGACGTGCTCAACAGCATCGAGCAGTACAACCTGGTGCGCTCCCAGAGCGCCTCGCGCCCGAAGAAGTACGTCGCGGTCGAACCGGAGACGGCCCTCGACCGCCTCCTGGAGGACAAGAAGCGCGAACTCGCCGAGAAGGAATCCCAGTACGAGGCCATCGTCTCGGAGCTGGTCGGCAGCCTCGAACCGAGCGAGACGGTCGAGGAGCGCTTCTGGACCGCCGCGGTCGGCCCGGACGAGACGGCCGACCTGCTGGTCGAACGCCTGGCCGCCGCCGACGAGCGCATCGAGATGGTGGCCTCGACGTTCTCCCAGCAGTTCGACGTGGACCGCCTCGGCGAGCGCGTCGCCGCGGAACTGGAGACCGCCCTCGACCGGGACGTGGACGTCTCCCTGCTCATGCGCCCGCAGCTCGTCGACGACCTCCCCGACTCCGTCGGCCGGCGCTACCGCCGAAGCCTCGCGCCCCACGAGCGCTTCGACTGCCGGACCAGCGCGGACGTCAGCGGGAGCTTCACCGTCATCGACGACATCGAGGTGTGCATCGAGGTGGCCCACCCCCTCCGGGCGGCCGACTCCTTCGCCATGATCGACCTCAAGGACCGGGACTTCGCCGCCGACGTCCTGGGGGAGTTCGAACCTCGCTGGGAACGGGCCGACCCGCTCGCGTTCTGACTACCGCCACCCGGCAGCCACGTAGACGAGCCCCGTCAGGAGACCGAGCGCGGAGGAGGCCGCCGCCGACGCCCGCGGATCGCTCGGGCAGCGTCCACCGCAACCGCTCGCCGTACCGTAGCGCCGCCGCCGAGAGGAGCGGCGTGAGGCCCGACCCGACGAGGCTCGTGAGGAGGTCGAAGTCGAACCGCGATTGACAGGGACCGCTCATGGCGATGAAGAGACGGGACCGGCCGTTGGCTCTTGTGCCCGCCCGGCGGCCCCCACCGTCACGCGCGGGACGACAGGGATTATCGCCGGTCGAGAGAACCCGGAAGCGACGACCGCCGAGGTGCAGCACAGTGGGGTGGTTCGCGGCCCTCGCGGACCGCTCGTCGGGGTGTGTTCGGACGCCGGCGCGCCGTGTCCCGTCGAGACGGCGCTCAGGCACGTCCACCTCCCGCGGCTCGGCCGTGCGCGCCTCGTCGAGTACGACCTCGAGGCGGGCACGGTCCCGCCGACGGCGCTCGGCGTCGGGACGGTCGAGGTCGTCGACCGTTCACGCCGGACTCGGGACGGCGTCGATGAACTAGAAGCGTCGTCAGTCCGCCGCCTCGCCGTTCAGCTCCGAGCGGAGCGTCCCGACCTCCGCGACGCGTTCGGCGTGGGCGTTGTGCTGGTGGATGGACTCGTCGTTCGACTGCTTCATCGTCACGA
>CAYYSW010000277.1:0-3899 GCA_964474395.1 uncultured Halobacteriales archaeon | reverse complement strand
CCGATGTGCATCTCGCCGGTCGGCGCGTAGCCGATGTACGCGCGGGGCTCCTCGCGTGCGAGCACGTCGTCGAGTTCCTCCTCGGTGACGACCTCGTCCGTGTAGCGGGTCAACAGTTCCCGCCGCTCGGCCGTGTCCATACGCCCGGTTCCGGTGTGGCGCGCTTAAGCCATTCGGGACGGTGGGACGCCCTGTCGCGGCGGGAAGCAGGTCGGCTTCGCCGCGCTCCTATCCGTACCCGTTACAATCACATATCCGAATATATTTATCGGGATATCAGATTAGGACCGGACACGGCGCGCATGAAACACATGGTAGTTGCGGTCGTCGTCCTGTCGGCAGTCCTCCCCGCGGGGGCACTCGCCATGGACGGGTCACCGCTCGCGGAGGCTGGACTGGACCGGGAGGTACGACAGGGAGCGACGGTGCTCCTCGACGGGACGGGATCCCGCGATCCCGACGGGCACGTCGTCGCCCACGAATGGCGGATCGAGACGCCCTCGGGGACGACTGTGACGCCACGCGACCCGGCAGACCCGAGGACGCGGTTCGTCGCTCGTGAGACAGGACGGTACGCCGTCACGCTCACCGTCACCGACGACGAGGGGAAGACGGGGACGGACACGCTATTCGTCGACGTCGAACGGCCGACGACACCGACGGCACCCCCGACTCCGACCGCGACCGCCCCCCGAGCGTCGTCGCCGTCGACACCGACTCCCACCTCTACCCCCACCCCGACGGCAACGTCGGTCCAGACCGGACCGACGCCTGTCGTCCGGGGGCCGCAGGTGGTCACCGGAAGCGAGCCACTCCGGGGGACCTACCGACTCGACAACGCGACGCCGGAAGTGAAGTCGGTGCGGTGGACCACCGACGGGACCGTCCATGGGACCGGGACACGAACGACTATCGACTGGAGTCCCGGCGTCCACGACCTCACCGCAGTCGTGACCTATCGGGACGGGACGCGGCGCGTGGCCCGATTCGACGACGGTTCGACGACCGTCGAGGCGGACCCGAAGCCGACGGTGTCGCTCTCGAACCTCTCGGGACGTGGGTCCGTTTCGGGCCTGGCGGACGCGCGCGACGGCTTCGGCAACGTCGAAGCCGTGAGCGTCTCGATAGACGGTGTCCGGTCGGAGCGGCGACGGGCGGACGCCGACGAGGTGCGGACACGAGCCAGCAGTTCGCTGGCGCTCCCGTTCGACTGGTACAACCTCGGACTGGGCCGTCAGACGACGGTCACTGTCACTGCTGTCGATTCCCGCGGGCAGCGCGCGGAGGTCTCGAGAACGGTGGTCCCGCGGAAGGCTCCCGAGATCGTCTCGGCGGAGTTCGTCAACGGCCCGGTCGATTCGTACCACCCGCGGATCGCCGCTGAGCGGTACACGGCACACCACGTGTTGACCGTCGATTTGAACGGATACGATGGCAACGAAGTATCAATCGAACAAACACCGTCTCCGAAAGGGCGCTTGTTCCGCCTTTCGGAGAGCAAGCGAGATGTTGCGGATGGTGAGCTGAGACTCCACTCGTACTGGGGTGGGAAGACATCGAGCAGCGATACGAACTATCGAATAGACACGACAGTTTTGACAGCTGAAACGGGCTCGGTAGCCGATTCCGCGTTTGCGACTCTCAAAGTATCACCTAGTCCGCCAGAGCTCCGGCTCCGGATGCGGAACGACGGGTCCGAGTACGCGGGAGGCTCCGGTGGGAGTGGTCCGCGAATCGTCGAATTCACTGAGCCGATAGTCGTCGACGCGAGTCGCTCGTTCGACCCAGATGGAAGTGGTTTGACATTCATCTGGGCGAACGGTGCCAACCCGATCACCAGCGACAACGAGACAGCCCGAATGTCGGGCTGGGACAATGGACGGCTTATCCTCGAGGACGGACAAGGGCAGGTCACAGAACAGTTCTGGAAGACGACAGATTCCTTTGTCCCTTCTGTCACGGAGAGGACCATCGAGATCTCGTCACGCTCGCCGGGGTCGGATCTCGGAGGATCCGATCTCTCTACGAACGTCTATTATCCGGGGGACGTTCTGCACGTCGAGGTCGTCACGCAAGTCGCCCACTTCAGACGTGAGACCACGGATATCTCGATCGGCGCTGAGCTCGACGGTCCGACGGGGGAGATCGTCGAGTGGCGGGAGGTACCGTACAATCCGAACCGACCGGCCCCCGGCGACGCGCCCGGAGGCGAGAACGTCGTGTACTACGAAGGAACGGTAGAAATCCGGGCGAGCGCACTGGCAACCGAGAGCCTCCGACCCGACCTCGTCCTCTACAACGAGGCAAGGCCGTCGCGGACGAGGGAAACGACCGAGTTGCCGTCGGTCACGGTAGCGCAGATCAACCGGACGGTCCGGGAGAACGTCGCGGTCTCGGACGTCCGGTACGCCGTCCGGAAACCCGTCGAGACCCGGATCGAAGTGAACGACAGGACGGAACTGGGTCTCCGGCGGTCGAACGGGTTCACCGTCGAGAGCTCCCGGCACCGGACGACCGGCTACGACATCGAAAAGCGCGTCCAGACGCAGGAGGCCGAGTATCGACATCGTACCCGGGAGTTCGCCTCCTCGTGGAACCGGCGGACCTTCCTCCGTCACAACCCCAACTGGCGAACCACCGGGGTTGACCGAACCGTCGAGCGGACACAGCGATCGTACACCCGCTGGAAGGACCAGCGAGGCCCGGCGTTCACGGGCCGCACGCGGCGCGTCCTCGACGAACCGGCGGAGTACCACGTCGAACGCGAGTACGAGTACACGACCTGGCAGACGTACACCCGCGAGGTCGAGAGCCGCCAGTGCTACCGTTTCGGGTGCTACACGTTCACCCACGAGGAAACCGTTCGGGAACCGGTCAGCCACGCCTATTGGGCGAGTGCCCGCTACCACAGCTCTCACCAGCCGACCGGGCGGACGAGGCGCGACCTCGTCGAACCGGCGCGGTACACCACCGAGTACGAGCACCGCTACACGACGTGGGACGTCGACGTCACGCGAACCTACACTGCGGAGAAGACCGAACAGGTGCAGTACGCCCGCTACGAGTGGCAGCCCTACGACACCGTCTCCGATCAGCGCGTCGCCTACCGGATGGCGAGCGACAACCCCGAACTCCGCGTAGGCGACAGGCGAACGGAACGGGTCTGGACGATGGTCCGGGAGGACACCGACATCGTCGTGAGGCCGGCATACGAGAACGACTTCGACGTCGCCGAGACCCGAGCGACAGTTCGTGGGGACGTCGTCTGGTACCACACGGACGATTTACGAGGGAAACTACAGCAGAAGGTAGTCGGCTCGTTCGAGGATTCGTTCGTCGGAGAGGGATATATTCCCGTAGATGAAATCCGAGACGCGGCTCGAGATACTGAAGGATAGAAGAGACACGAACAAAAGAATTTTACAATAATGGATATTCGGACATCTATGCGCCGTGCACTCTACCTCATCTTGAGTATCGCTCTCGTTGCGACCTTCTCAGTCCCACCGGTTTCGCTTTCTATGGCGTCCGAAGGGAGTAGCGAGATGGTCCAGAGAGAGTTCACTGACCAATATGGGACCGAGTACGAAGCACTCCTGAACACAGAGACCCATGTGCTTGAGATACATGCTGAGAACCCGACAAAACAGATCTATGATACTGTGGTGTACATTTCTGTAGGCGATGCCATAGCTCACCAGTTCGAGATACGTCTGAAGCGTGGTGAGACGTGGAGCAAGCAGGTCGAGCTCCGTCCAAAACTGGACGCGCTAAACTACACACACAACGTTACTGTCTCAACCGTCGGCAGGAGTGCTCACTTTACGTTCGGCTACTCGATAGACCCCGAGAATCCACATGGCGTAGAGGTACCTCACATCACTAACATCACTATCGGG
>CAYYSW010000276.1:0-3903 GCA_964474395.1 uncultured Halobacteriales archaeon | reverse complement strand
GCCCGCGACTACCTGCTGTCCCTGCTCGCGCTCGGTTTCGACCCCGACGAGGGCGAGCTGTACCGGCAGAGCGAGAACCGCGAGCTCCAGGACCTCGCGTTCGAACTCGGCGCGAAGGCGAACTACTCGGAACTGCAGGCCATCTACGGCTTCGACGGCGAGACGGACGTCTCGCATATGCAGTCGGTCGTCACGCAGATGGCGGACATCCTCTACCCGCAACTCGACGAGCCCAAACCGACGGTCATCCCCGTCGGCCCCGACCAGGACCCGCACGTCCGACTGGCGCGCGACCTCGCGACCCGGATGCGCTTCTTCAAGGTCACCGAGGCGTACGCGAGCTTCGAGACGGACGCCGGGGAACGCGCGCTCCTCGCGGAGGCCTACGACGCCCTCGCGGCGGAGGCGGGCGACGAACCGGTCCGCTGTGAGGACGCC
Source organism: uncultured Halobacteriales archaeon (assembly GCA_964474395.1). GTDB lineage: Archaea > Halobacteriota > Halobacteria > Halobacteriales > Haloarculaceae > Halomarina. The sequence goes on along the minus strand of CAYYSW010000276.1, from coordinate 3,465 downwards.
GCCGAGCACGTCGCGGAGCACCACCACGCGCCGGACCTCGTGACGAGCCTGGAGAACGCGGGGATGGAGCCGCTGCGCCCCCGGGTCCGGTTCCTCGACCGCAACGCGACCGAGGGGGCTTTCGAGGCGCTCATCGAGGCCGTCGAGGGCGAGAAGCGCGTCTACGAGGGCCACGTCGATTCCTTCGACCTCTCCGTCGAGGACGCGGAGGACCTCGCGCGCGACGTCGAGGTGGACCACGGCGGCTACGGCTTCCTGCCGCCGTCCTCGGTCTACCACCGGTTCATGACCGGTCTCACCGGCGGGAAGATGTCCTCCTCGGTCCCTGCCAGCCACATCTCGCTGCTCGACGACCCGGAGGACGGCTACGACAAGGTGAAGTCCGCGACCACCGGCGGGCGGGAGACGGCGGAGCTCCAGCGGGAACTCGGCGGCGAGGCCGACGAGTGTCCCGTCTACGAGCTGTACGCCTACCTGCTGGCCGCGGACGACGACGCCTTCGCCAAGGAGGTGTACGACGAGTGCGTCGGCGGCGAGCGGCTCTGCGGGGACTGCAAGGAACAGGCCGCCACCCTGATGCGCGAGTTCCTCGCGGACCACCAGGAGAAACGCGAGGAGTGCGAGGAACTGCTGGAGGAGGCGGACATCACGCTGGAGAGTTCACGGCGCTGACTCCCGGTTCCGGCCCCGACCTCGTTCTCACGGTCGCTTCGGGACGAACACCGCGGGCGCGCGCCGGGAGGCGTACTCCTCGTCCCGCGCCCCCACGAACGTCCAGTAGCTCCGCGGGCGGGTTCCCAGCAGGTCCTCGACGTCGTCGTAGGTGAGCAGGTTCCGCCCCACCTCCACCAGCGAGAACGCCTCGCGTTTCTGTCCCTCGGGCAGGTCACGGACCCACGCCCGGAGGTAGCTGTTCGGGTAGGTGAACACCAGGTGGCCACCGGGGGCTACGCGGTCGTAGAGCGCCCGGAGCGCGTCCTCGACGTCCGCGACGAAGTAGAGCACGGCGACGCAGTAGACGAGGCCGAACGCCCCCTCGACCGCGAGGTCCGGGAGGGAGTCGACGGCAAACGAGACGTTGTCGAGCCCCTCCTCGCGGGCCTTCTCGCGGTTGGCGGCGACGACGCTCGGCGCGATGTCGTAGCAGCGGAACTCGGTGTCGGGATAGCGTTCGGCGACAGAAAACTCGGCGGCGGCGGGACCACAGCCGACCGAACAGACCGACTCGGGGACCCCGACGCGGTCGAGGAACGTCGCGAGGTGGTCGGCCATGTCCTCGCCGCCGACGTACGCGCCGCGCTCCCAGTCGGTGGCGGCGTAGAACTCCGCCTCCCAGTCCATCGGCATGGCGGGGGGGTTGGGCCGGCGGGTCCGAAGCCGTTGTGGTCGTCCCGCCGTCCCGGGGACCCACACCCCGGAACGCTTTTGCCCGTACCACCGCCACGACCACCCATGACACCCGAATCCCGCCGTGCCCGCACCGTCCGCGAGCGTCCCACCGGTCGGGAGTTCGGGTTCTTCTTCGCGGCCCGCTAGGGTCGGTCGTACCTCGACGGGCGGCGGACTCCCCCGTTGCACTCCGGCCCACGAGGGGGACGAACCCGCGCCCCGGCCGCGTCGTCCGAAAACACCTAACCCGTCCACCGGAGAGGACGAACCAACGAGCGAGCGAACCAACGAGCCACACACCATGCAACTCCCACAGGCGCAGGTCGCGGTCCTCGAGGCCGCGAGCGCGAACGAAGCGAGAACCGTCGAGGCAATCGCCCGCGAGACCGGCGAGTCGGAGACCGCCGTCACGCGTGCGGCCTACGAACTACAGGACGCGGGGCTCCTCACCGTCTCCGAGGAGGTAATCGAGTCCGCGGACCTCACCGAGGAGGGCGAGACCTACCGCGACTCGGGCCTCCCGGAACTCCGCCTCTACCGGGCGGCGGTCGAGGCCGGCGCGAGCGACGAGGCCGTCCCGATGGGGCGACTCATCGGCGCCTCGGGGCTGGAGGGAGGGGAGGTGGACATCGCGCTGTCGAACTTCGCCCGGAAGGGGTACGGGACCATCGACAGCGGGTCCGTCGAGGCCGCCGAGGCCGACCCGGACGGGGACGAGGAGGCCGCCGCGCTCGACGCCCTCGCCGCGGGCGAGGCGGTCGCCGAGGAGGTCCTCGCATCCCTCGAACGCCGCAACCTCGTCGCCCGCGAGGAGCGCACCGTCCGGACCGTCGAACTCACCGACGAGGGCGTCACCGCCCTGATGGAGGGCGTCGAGGCCGCCGACACCGTCGGGCAGGTCACGTCTGACCTGCTCACGAGCGGCGAGTGGCGCGACGTCGAGTTCAGCGAGTACAACGTCGAGGCCGACGCGGAGACGGTCGTCGGGGGGAAAGAGCACATCCTCCGGCAGACCGCCAACCGCGTGAAGGACGTCCTCGTCGGGATGGGCTTCTCGGAGATGGACGGCCCGCACGTCGACTCGGAGTTCTGGATCAACGACTGCCTGTTCATGCCACAGGACCACCCCGCACGCACCCACTGGGACCAGTTCGTCCTCTCGGCACCCGAACGGGTAGACGAGGCCGCCCTGCCCGCGGACCTCGTCGAGCGGGTCGCCGCGGCCCACCGCGAGGGCGTCGGCGAGGACGGCGATGGCTACCACTCGCCGTGGAGCGAGGACGTCGCCCGGGGGCTGGACCTGCGCGGGCACACCACCTCGCTGTCGATGCGCTACCTCTCGGGGTACGCCGAGGGCGACCTCGAGCCGCCCCAGCGGTGGTTCTCCGTCGAGAAGGTGTACCGCAACGACACGCTGGACGCCACCCACCTGCTGGAGTTCTTCCAGATAGAGGGCTGGGTGATGGCCGAGGACCTCTCGGTGCGCGACCTGATGGGGACGTTCACCGAGTTCTACGAGCGCTTCGGCATCACGGACGTGGAGTTCAAGCCCCACTACAACCCCTACACGGAGCCGAGCTTCGAACTGTTCGGCCGCCACCCCGAGACGGGTGAAGTGGTCGAGATCGGCAACTCGGGCGTCTTCCGCCCGGAGGTGCTCGAACCGCTCGGCGTCGACTGCGACGTGATGGCGTGGGGGCTCTCGCTCGAACGACTGCTCATGCTCATGTACGGCTTCGAGGACATCCGCGACGTGCACGGGACGCTCTGTGATCTGGAACTGCTGCGCGAGACGGAGGTGATGCGGTAATGCCCGTCGTCGACGTCGACCCCGACGAACTGCGCCACTTGACCGGCCACGACGAGAAAGACGACGACGAACTCAAGTCCGACCTGTTCGACCTCGGTCTGGAGTTCGAGGGCTGGACCGAGGACGACGAGTTCCAACTGGAGTTCGCCCCGGACCGCCTCGACCGCCTCGCCGACGCGGGGGTCGCTCGCACCCTGCGAAACCACTACGGTGACGCCCGCGCCGTCTACGTCCCGACCGGCGGCGGCGGGCTCGCCGCCGCTATC
>CAYYSW010000275.1:0-3908 GCA_964474395.1 uncultured Halobacteriales archaeon | reverse complement strand
CGGCGAGGGCCGCTCCCCGGAGTCGTAGAGGAGCGCCCCGATGTCGAGAGGTCGGTCACCGTCGGTCCAGTCCACGACGTCGCTGTCGGCGCGGCCGCTCGACTCGAAGGTGAAGTACTCGGCGTCGGCGAACCCCTCGGGGTCGAACGGGCCGTACTCCGCCTCGAGGACCGCCTCGGAGTCGTCGTCCGCGAGGTCGTAGGCGACCAGTTCGGGCCGCCGGGTCGGGGTGGTGTGGGTCAGGAGGAGGCGCCCGTCGGCGAGCGTCGGGTCGCCGTCGGTGAAGTGAGCGACGCCCGTGGGGAGGTCGAGTTCGCACGACTCGCCCGACTCGACGTCGTAGACGACGGGGACGACGGCGGCGTCCCGGGTCCGGGTCGCGAGGAAGCGGTCGCCGTCGGGGAGGAACCCCGTGGGGGACTCCTCGGCGTCGAGGCTCCCGTACCACGTCACCTCGCCCGATTCGAGGTCGTACACGCCACACCGGGAGCGGTCCTCGGTGTTGTCGCCGACGAGCAGTCGGTCGCCCTCCGGCGACCAGTCGGCCGGGTGCGCCTCCGCGCCCGCCTCGCCGATGTGGAGGTTCCGGGGGTTCGACCCGTCGGCGTCGGCGACGTAGGTGTCGGCGTTCTCGAGGGTGTCGTCCAGTTCGTTGGTCGCGTAGGCGATGCGGTCGCAGGTCGGCGAGAGGACCGCCGCGCCCACCGCCTGCTCGTAGTCGGTGAGCGTCGTCGTCTCGCCGGTCGACAGGTCGTGGCGGTAGAGGTTCATCTGGCCGTCCCGCGAGGACCCGAGCAGCAGCGTCTCGCCGTCCTCGCCGACGTCCTGTAGGACCACCTGCCCGTCCATCTCGACGACGGGTTCGGTCTCGCCGTCCAGCGTGATGGCGTGGACGTCGTTCTGCTCGTCGCCCGCGTCGTCGAGGTGGAAGAACAGGCGGTCGCCGTCGGCGCTCCACTCGACGGGCCAGCGGGCGTTCCGGGGCACCTCGCCGTCGCTCACCTGTCGCAGGTCGCCCGTCGCGACGTCGAGGACATGCAGTTCGTTGCGGCCGGTGGCGTCGTAGTAGAGGGCGACGCGGTCGCCGTCGGGCGAGACCGTCGGGTGGGCGACGGTCGGCAGTCGGGCCAGTTCCTCCAGTACGTCCACCGAATCGGGGAGTTCCATACGCCGCCGTGTCACGCGACCGTAATGAACGCTTGCAGAGGAGGAGTTCGGTAACCGAACTGATACGAGCGGGCGCCGGACACACGACAAGAGGTTTACCCGCGATCCGGGTACCGTCGGGCACATGGGACGGGACCCCGACGAAACGGCGACCGGGACGCCCGCGCGGGTCCGGTCGGCACTCGCGGCGCGTTTCGGGGTGGACCCGCGGGCGCTGGCGGCGCTCCGCGTCTCGCTCGGGGTCCTCCTGCTCGCGGACCTGGCGCTCCGGGCCGACCACCTCGTCGCCTTCCACGCCGATTCGGGCGTCCTCCCCCACGCCGTCCTCCGCGAGCAGTTCCCGGCGTTCTCCGCGCTCTCGGTGCATCTTCGCGCCGACGCGGCGTGGATGCAGGCGGGCCTGTTCGTCCTCGCGGGCGCGTTCGCCGTCGCGCTCCTCGCGGGCTACCGGACGCGACTGGCGACGGCGGGGTCGCTCGCCCTCCTCGTCTCGCTGCAGGTCGGCAACCCGCTCGTCCTGAACGCGGGGGACCGCCTGCTACGGCGACTGCTGTTCTGGGGGCTGTTCCTCCCGCTGGGCGGGCGGTGGTCGGCCGACGCGCTTCGGCGGGGGCCGGACGGTACCCCCGCCCGCCGGTCGCGGGTCGCCACGCCGGCGTCGGCCGCCCTCCTGGTGCAGGTCCTCGCCGTCTACGCGACCAACGCCGTCTACAAGCTCCGGGCCGGGGGCTGGGCGGGCGGCGGGGCGCTGCGCTACGCGCTCGAACTCGACAGCTACGCTACCCCGCTCGGCGACGTGCTGGCCGGCGTCCCGGGCCTCCTCGCGGTGCTCGGGTGGACGTGGCTCGCGCTGGTCGTCGCCTCGCCGCTGCTCGTCGGCCTGACGGGACGCCCGCGGGGGCTGCTCGTCGGCGCGTTCGTCGCGGGCCACCTCGGGATGGCCCTGACGATGAGTCTCGGACTCTTCCCGCTGGTGTCCGTCGTCGCCCTGCTCCCGTTCCTTCCGGCGCGGGTCTGGGATGCGGTGGAGCGGCGGGCCCCGCGTCCGCTCGACCGTCGCCTCGTCGGGGCGGGCCTGCGCGAACGAATCGCGGCGTCGGGCCGCGGTGAGCCGGGATTGTTCAGGAGAGGAGTCGCCCGGTGGGGTCGCCGTGGAGCGCACCTCCTCGCCGTCGCCGGCTTGCTGGTGCTCCTCGTCTGGAACGCGGCGGCGCTGGGGTACGTGGACGCCGGCGGCGACCCGTCGGCGGACCTCTCGGAGTACCGCTGGGACATGTTCGCGAACCCGCCGAGTGCGGAGGGGTGGTACGTCGCCGAGGGTCGCCTCGCCTCCGGGCGGACCGTCGGCGGCCCCGACGCCCCGCCGGGCACGTGGGGGCGACTGCCGCCTGATACCGGGAGCTACCCGGACGCCCGCTGGCGGAAGTACGTCTCGAACCTGCGCGCGGACCCGGGGTCCCGCCGGCACGTCGCGGACTACCTCTGTACTCGCTGGAACGCCGGTCACGACGCGCGGATGGTCGAACTCACACTCTCGTCCGTCGAACGCCGGACACGACTCGACGGCCCCGACCCGACCGAACGGACGGTCCTCGGGACCTACCGATGTGGGTCGACAGGTCGGTAGCGGGCCCAACTACCGGCAAAATTTTCCTCAAGGCGTCGAGTGAGAAGTATTGCCGCGAAACGGTCGCTGTACCATGAGCGATGCCGACACGCCACACGACGAACACGCCGGACACGACCACGACCATCACGACCACCACGAGGGGCCGGGCTACTCCACGCCGCAGGCCGCCATCGAGGAGTCCGAACCCGAGCAACTGGCCTACGTGATGGGCCTCTACGTCGGGACGGACGTGGACGCCCCGGACTTCCTCGGAGTGGTGGACGTCGACCCCGACTCCCCGACGTACTGCGAGGTAGTGGACCGCGTGGAGATGCCCAACCGCGGCGACGAGTTACACCACTTCGGCTGGAACGCCTGTTCCTCGTCGTGTCACGTCGAGGGGCTGGAACGACAGCATCTCGTCGTGCCCGGCCAGCGCTCCTCGCGCATCCACGTCATCGACACGAAGGACCGGCGCAACCCCGAGATAATCGAGGTCATCGAACCCGAGGAGGTCTTCGAGTACGACCTCTCGGCGCCCCACACGGTCCACTGCATCCCCGACGGCGAGATAATGCTCTCGATGCTGGGGGACGCGGATGGCGAACTCCCCGGCGGCTTCCTCCTCCTGAACGACGACTTCGAGATCGAGGGGCGCTGGGACCCGCCGGGCGAGATAGAGATGAACTACGACTTCTGGTACCAGCCGCGCCAGAACGTGATGGTGTCGAGCGAGTGGGCCGCCCCGCAGACGTACTACCCCGGCTTCGACCTGGAGGACGTCGAGGCGGGCAAGTACGGCCGGAAGCTCCACGTCTGGGACTGGTCCGAGAAGGAGGTCGTCCAGACGCTCGACCTCGGCGAGGAGGGGATGATACCCCTCGAGGTGCGCTTCCTCCACTCGCCGGTCTCGACGCACGGATTCGTCGGCGCCGCCCTCTCCTCGAACGTCTTCCACTTCTACGAGCAGGGCGGGACCTACCACGCGGACAAGGTCATCGACATCGAACCCCGCGAACACGACGACTGGGACATGCCCGTCCCCGGCCTCGTCACCGACCTGCTGGTGTCGATGGACGACCGCTACCTGTTCTTCTCGAACTGGCTCCACGGCGACGTCCGGATGTACGAC
>CAYYSW010000274.1:0-3946 GCA_964474395.1 uncultured Halobacteriales archaeon | reverse complement strand
CCCGACGGGGCCGTCTTGGTCACGAGAAACACGAACGACTGGCCGATCAGCCGCATGTGAACCGAGTCGCCACGGACGACCGGACGGTCGAGCAGGAACCGCTGGAGGTACGATTCGGCTCCCCGCAGGATGACGTACTCGGGGAGGGCGACGGTGACCGACTCCGCAGGTCTCGCGTCGATCGCCGTCACCTCGACGGTGTCGTCGATACCGACGTTCGCGTTCGCCCGCGTGTTCCCGTCGATGCGCAGTGCGGTGGGCGAGTCGTTCTCGTAGCCGGCGACGACTTTCGCGACCGTCCGGCGCCGCCCCGTGATCTGGATGACGTCGCCCGGTCCGACGCCCAACTCGTCCATCGTCGACCGGTTCAGTCGGGCGATCCCACGCCCCGCCTCCTGGGGGGCGAGTCCCTGTACGCGTAGCTCCAGTGCCATGTGAATCAACCACACGTATACGCCGGGTGACGGCAAGTAGATTACTGCCGGAGAGCCGTCGTCGCGGCCGTGTACCGCTCGGCGACGTGACGGGGGGACCTCCCTGTACGCACTCGACCGGAGATACGGACGCGGCAGGGGTCAACCTCGACCGGCGCTCGCGGGGGATACAGGTGACATCCCCGGCAGCGACGGGCCGCGACCAGATCGAAGCCGGGGTCAGCGAGTTCCGAGCCGCGACCCACGGTCGGAACCATCGCATCGTCCCCCTGTGGGAGATCGTCGGCGTGATGACCCCGACGCTGCCATCCCCCACACACGGACTGGCGACGGGTCGTTGAACCCCGGCGACACCACCACTCGAACGCGATGGCGACCGCTCGATTCAGTGGGCATCTACGCCGGCGTCGCACCGCTATACGACGGAGGTCCCGCTGAACCCGGAGTCGCTCTGTCGACCGCTGCCCGGATGCTATCAGACGAGGAGTGTGTTCTCATTCCTCGTCTTCGGTCGAAAACCCGATCGTATCGTGGCTCCCGTCACACAACGGCTTGTTTGCGGACCCACCGCACCTACAGAGCGCGGCGTCGTCGAACTGGCGGTGCTCACCCTCGCCTCGGAGATCGAACGGCCCGTCGAGTCGAAACGGTCCGTCCCTGGTGGGCGTGACCGCCACCCGACGAGGCGTTCCCGACTCGCGGTCCGCCGGCCGAGAATCGGGCTCCGGAGTGGTCGTCGTATCGTCCCCGACGGCCGTCGAAGCCTCGTCGGACGCAGCTCCGTCAGCGTCGAAGACCCGCGCGTGGCTGTTGTCACACAGGGGTTTGTTCCCGGAGTGTCCACAGCGACAGAGCGCGATGCGCGTGTCTTCGAGCACGGCCTCGCCGGAGGGCGTTCGCACCGCGAAATCGCCGTGCAGATACAGCGGTCCGTTTGTGACGGGGGTCACCGTGTTCCGCGGTGGCGGGGTTTCGCCGTCGCCCCCATCGAGTCGCTCGTAGTGGAGCGCGCCAGTCGGACACCGTTTTACGACCTCGGCCACTTCGTCGGGGGTCGCACCGTCCGGGTCGACCCACGGTCGGTCGTTCGGATCGAAGACCCTCGGTAGACCTTCGACGCACTCCCGAACGTGGATGCACCGGTTGGAGTCGTACGTGACCTCGATGTCTGTGCCGTGATACCGATGTACGTCCTCTTTCATGCTCGCACTATCGGTGTCACTCCGCTTAGCGGTTTTGTCGACTCCGCGATCGGTCGCTCGTGGACGTCGCTCTCGTTCGCGATGGTTCGTGATGACGCCGCTGTCGGAACGTGCCGCGTCTGCGACACGCGGCCGCGGATCGAGCCCGCTCCGTACCCACATGGAGACCGTCGGCATCGGCCGTTACACGGGCAGTGTTCGGGATCCGCTGGTAGACGTGAACCTCGCCGACGAGCGTCCGGTCGAACGGGTGGTTCTCGGCATCGTCTCGTGGGCTGGTTCGGACGTGGTGATGAGGGTACGCTCGTCGTCAGGTGCAACCACCCAGACGTCACTGAACGGGTCGGGGCCCTCCGGCGTCGGAACGATGGGGTTTCTGTTCGGGGCCGGACTGCGACGACTCGTTGGATAGACGCTCCCCGCGTAGAAGAGAGGTGGTCCGGGGGAATCGTGGGATGCCCGTGGGACCACCTCTGAATGCTCGGACGGGGAGTACGACCTCGGCGTGGACACCTACCAGTCGTCGGGTCGTACAGCGGGGGAGCGAGCTTCCAGGAGCGACTCGCGCAGTGGACACAGCACGCGAAACTGGCGGGTCCCTGAGAGGTGGACACTCCGCTGGCGGACCCAGGCTCAGACAGTCGATTCGGACTGGTGTCGGCGAGAGCCGGCGACGACGAAGCGGCCGCGCGAGGCCCCGGCCTCTCCGGTCCTCGCGGAGCCGCGAAGCGGCTCCGGGAACCCGCGGGACGCGAAGCTCTTATCGAGGACGGTAGTACGGGAGGGGTGCTCGCAGCGACGGTTTCGCCGCCGCGAGGACACCCGACGAACGAGACGGCGGGAGGGGGAGTTCAGTCCTGACAGCAGCCGCCGGCCTTCTCGCCGAAGTCGACTTCCAGCGGCTCGGAGATCATCTCGTTGAGCTCCTGCAACTGGAGTTCGAGGTCCGACCGGGCCTGCAGGAAGTCGTCCATCACCGGCACGTCGTGGAGCTCCTCCTGTGCGGCCTGCAGTTCCCGGAGGTCCTCGTTGGTCGCGTTGCCGGTCTGGCGGGCGAGCATGAACTCCTCGCGGAGCTGCTCGAACTCGCGGATACGCTCCTGGGCGTCCTCGCTGGCCTCGACGGCCTCCTTCGCCTCCATGAACTCGCGGTAGGCGGGAAGGTCGGAGATGGCCTCGCCGAGGTCCGAGGCGAGTTCGGTCGCGCGGGCAGCGGGGTGCTCGACAGCGTCGTCAGCCGGCGATTCGATGCTCATGGTCCGGCTTGGGCCCCCGGCGGTTTAGGCTTGCCGAATGTGCCGGTCGGGACCGGGGACTGTCCCGTACCGTCGGGACACACGGTGGATTCATCGTCCCGGCGGACGTGTACTGATGAGAACATGAGCGACCAGACCACCGACAAGCGAGTCGTTAAACCCGGCCAGACCGTCTACGACGAGAACGGGGCCGAACTCGGCGTCATCCGCGGATTCTCCGAGGAGGGGTTCCAGGTGCGCACCGACGAATCGGTCGACCACATCGACTTCGAGGTGGACCCCGGCCAGGAGTTCGGCGAGGGCTACCTGATGTGGCGCTGTGCGGAGTGCGGCGAGATGGGCGACCTTGAGAGCGGCTACCCCGAGTCCTGTCCCAACTGTGACGCGCCGAAGGAGGAGCTGTACGCCTGGCTGGAGGACTGAGCCCGCAACTGGCGAACCGCGGGGGTTAACCGCACCCAGCCATTGTCGTCGATAATGAGTCAGGAACCGCAGTCCGAGTACTCGGAGGGCGACCTCCGGAACACCGGGATGTCCCTCAAACACGAGCGGACGTGGGACTACGAACTCGACCGCATCGTCGAGGCAGTCGAGGAACGCGACGCGAAGAAGGTCGGTCTGCAGTTCCCCGAAGGGCTGAAACGGCGCGCGCCCCGCGTCGCCGACGACCTGCGCGAACTCCTCCCGGAGGACACCCGCGTCCTCCTCTCCGGCCAGCCCTGCTACGGCGCCTGCGACCTCGACACCTACATGATGCGACGGACGGACGTGTTCGTCCACTTCGGCCACTCGCCGATGAAGGACTCGGAGAAGATCATCTACGTCCCCCTGTTCTCGAACGTCGAGGTGACGCCCATCATGGAGGAGTCCCTCGCGGAGCTCTCCGACCCCGCCGAGGACCCCGACGTGGGCCTCGTCACGACGGCCCAGCACATGAACAAGTTCGAGGAGATGCGCACCTGGCTGGAGGCCCGCGGCTACACGGTCCACACCCGCCGGGGCGACGAACGCCTCACCCACGAGGGGCAGGTGCTCGGCTGTAACTACGCCTCCG
>CAYYSW010000273.1:0-3990 GCA_964474395.1 uncultured Halobacteriales archaeon | reverse complement strand
GACGCCCGGTCGCACCTGACGCGGCGACGCCCGGTCGCACCTGACGCGGCGACGCACGCGCGACCGCGCCGCAGGCGGCTACTCGAACGGGGTGCTCGCGACCGCCTCGTAGATGCGTCGACACCGAGCGAGCACCGCGACGCTCGCGCTCTCGCGCTCCGTGTGCGCCTCGCCGGGTTCCGCTGGGCCGCAGACGACGCACGCCGTCCCCGCGCGGTCGTCGAGCCACCCCGCGTCCGTCGCGTGCGGTTTCGTCACCAGTGCCGGCGACGCGTCCTCGCTGCGCTCGCGCGCGTCGCTCGCGGCGGCGTCCTCGCCGTCCTGTACGTCCCGGGTGGCGTCGAGGACGACCTCGGCGAACGCGTCGTCCCGACAGTGCATCGGTGGGAGGTCCTGGTCGATCGACCACGACACGCCGTCGACGCCCTCGACCTCCGCGATGTCAGCGCGCTCGCCGGGGACGGTGCGTTCGTCGACCGTCACCTCGCACGCGTCCGGGACGACGTTCCACGCGCTCCCGCCCTCGATCTCCGTGACGACGACGCTCCCCGAGAGCGACTGGCCGAGCACCTCGGCGCTCGGCGCGTCGAGCTCGCGGACGACGTTCACGGCGTCCGTCGCGCGGTAGACGGCGTTCTCGCCGGCCTCGGGTTCGCTCGCGTGGGCGCTCGCGCCGCGGGCGGTGACGGTGCTCCCGCGGCGGCCCTTGTGGGCGACGGCGACGTCGGTGACGCCGGACGCGGAGTAGCCCGTCGACCCCTCGCCGACGACGGCGTACTCGGGGGCGAACCCCTCGTCGATGGCCTGCCGTGCGCCGACGCCGCCCCGTTCCTCGCCGCGGAAGGAGACGAACGTGCAGGGGGCCGCCGCGTCGCGGAACGCGCACATCGCGGCCGCGAGCGAGCCCTTCATGTCGGCGCTGCCGCGACCGTACAGGCGGCCGTCCCGTTCGGAGACGACGTACTCCCCTGCCTCGTCGGTCTGTGGGTCGTCCGGCGGGACGACGTCGTGGTGACCGACCAGCGCGACCCGGTCGGCCGCCGCGTTCCCGTCCCCGCCACGGGCGACGACGCCCCACTCCTCGTGGGAGACCTGCCCGTCGGTGTGCTCGTGGAGCCAGTCGGCGATGACGTCGCCGACGGCCGTCTCGTCCTCGTGACTGGGGGTTTCGACCAGCGTGCGGGCGAGTCCTCGCACCGTCCCGACGTCGTGTCCGTCCATGGGTCGGGGTCCGGGGGCGAGAGGGTAAGCGTTCGGTCGACGTGTTATCACTCGCATCGAATTACTTTAGTACGGATACGTCCTTTCGACGACCACATGGGAGACGACAACGACGTTTCAGGTGCGGGCGGGGTTCGGCGACGACGAGTGCTGGCGGCGACCGGCGCGGGCATCGTCGCCGCGCTCGCCGGGTGTTCGGGCGACAGCGAGGACGACGGGACGCCCCCCACTACCGATAGCACCGACGGGACGACCGCTACTACGGACGGCACCGACACCACGACGACTGACGGCACTGACGGACCCCGGACGACCACCGCCGAGGACGAGGGGACGGCCACCCCCAGTCCCACCCGGACGCCCGCACAGGTCATCCCGGGCGGGACCGAGATTCGGATGGGCGCCGACGCGGTTGGGTGGAGCGGGCAGGCGCCCGCGAGCATCGCCGAGCGGATGAACCCGACGCTCTACCTGGAGGACGGCGCACAGTACACCTTCGTCTGGGAGAACCTGGACGGGGTGGAACACGAACTGTACATCGCCACCGACTCGGACGACGTCGTCGTCGAGAGCGAGTCGGCGGAGGACGCGGGCGAGACGGTTCGGACGACGTTCACGGCCCGGTCCTCGATGACGACCTACTACTGCGAGTACCACCCCCAGGGGATGCGCGGGAACATGGTCGTCGAGTAGGCGACGGCGGTCATCGTTGGGGGCTTGAACACGCTTATACGGCGTGGCGGCGCATTTCGTGTATGAACGTTGTTCCGGACACGAGCGTGGTCGTCGACGGCCGCGTGTCCGAGCTGATAGCGGACGGCGAGTTCGCCGACGCCGTGGTCTACGTCCCGGAGGCGGTCGTCAGCGAACTGGAGGCACAGGCCAACAGCGGCCGCGACATCGGCTGGCGCGGGCTGGAGGAGCTCCAGCGGCTGGCCGACCTCGCCGACGAGGGGCGCATCACCGTCGAGTACGTCGGCCGCCGGCCGAACGACGAGGAGATCCGACGGGCGAGCGCGGGCGAGATAGACGCCATCATCCGCGACGTGGCGAGCGAGTACGACGCCACCTTCGTCACCAGCGACATCGTCCAGAGCGAGGTGGCGAAGGCAAAGGGCCTCGACACCCGCTATCTCGAACCCACCGACGACGACGTGGGCGAACTGGAGATAGAGCACTACTTCGACGAGGGGACGATGAGCGTCCACCTGAAGGCGGGGGTCCGCCCGATGGCCAAGCGCGGTAACGTCGGCGAGGTCAACTACGAGGCCATCGGCGACGAGGCGCTCGACGACGACGTCCTGCGGGAGTACGTCAGCGAGATACGCAACGCCGCCGACGCCAGCGACGAGGGGTTCACCGAGCTCTCGGAACCCGGCATGACCATCGTCCAGTTCCGGGACTACCGCATCGCCATCGCCGAGCCGCCGTTCTCGGACGGTCTCGAGATAACCGCCGTCCGGCCGATGGTGAAGACGGCGATGGAAGACTACAGCTACGCCGACGAGCTGACCGACCGACTGCTCGACCACCAGCGCGGCGTCCTCATCGCCGGGGCGCCCGGCGCCGGGAAGTCCACGCTCGGGCAGGCCGTCGCGGAGTTCCTCTCCGGGTCGGGCTACTCGGTCAAGACGATGGAGAAGCCCCGCGACCTGCAGGTCGGCGACGAGATAACCCAGTACACGGAACTCGACGGGCAGATGGAGAAGACGGCCGACGCGCTCCTGATGGTCCGGCCCGACTACACCATCTACGACGAGGTCCGCAAGACCAGGGACTTCCGCACCTTCGCGGATATGCGCCTGGCGGGTGTCGGGATGGTCGGCGTCGTCCACGCCACGCGGGCCATCGACGCCCTCCAGCGGCTGGTCGGCCGGGTCGAACTCGGCATGATCCCCCAGGTGGTTGACACCGTCGCCTACGTCGAGGCCGGGGACATCGAGACCGTCTACGACGTCTCGACGGAGGTGAAGGTCCCCCACGGCCTGATGGAGGAGGACCTCGCGCGGCCGGTCATCGTCGTCCGGGACTTCGAGACGGGCGAACCCGCCTACGAGATCTACACGTTCAACCGGCAGGTCGTCACCGTCCCCCTCGACGGCGAGGAGGACGACGACGACACCGGCGTCGACCGCATCGCGAAACAGGAGATAGAGCGCGAGGTCCGGTCGGTCGCCCGCGGCCACGTGCAGGTCGAACTGCAGGGGTCGAACCGCGCCATCGTCTACGTCGAGGACGACGACATCTCCTACGTCATCGGGAAGGGCGGCGGCCGCATCGACCAGATCGAGGACCGCCTCGGCATCGACATCGACGTGCGCACCCTCGACGAGCGACCCGACCACCACAAGCAGACCGGCGGGTCGGGCGGGTCGGAGGGCTCCGGCGGACAGAACCAGCGCCAGCAGGGCGAACCCGTCACGCCCGAGATAACCGGCCGGCACATCATCGTCCCGCTGGAGGGGTACTCCGGCGAGACGGTCGAGGTCCGCGCCGGCGGCGAGTACCTCTTCACGGCCACCGTCTCCCGCGGCGGCGAGGTACAGGTCTCGCGGGGCTCGGCCATCGCCGAGGAGCTAGAGGAGGCCATCGACCGCGGCCAGCAGATTACCGTCGCGCCGCAGTAACGGGGGAGACAGGCTTCACCGTTTCGGGCCGTACTGGATAGCGCCGCCAAGTTCGGAACCGTCTTCAGCGTCCGCGCGAACGAGCGAAGCGAGCGAGCGCGGTTCCCCGATTCCGAGCGGGTGCGAGGAATCGGCCCTTGTG
>CAYYSW010000272.1:0-4001 GCA_964474395.1 uncultured Halobacteriales archaeon | reverse complement strand
CGACGTCCTCGTGAACAACGCCGGCCTGTCGCTCCCGGAACGGGAGGTCCTCGACTACCCCGGCGGGCGCGTCGAGAAGGTGCTCGCGGTCAACCACCTCGCGCCCTATCTGCTGACCCACGAACTGGTCGGCCGGCTGGAGGAGAGCGCCCCCGCGCGGGTCGTCACCACCGCCTCGGGAGTCCAGTTCCGCGGCGACCTGGACCTCGACGACCCGACGCTCGCGGGCGGGTACGACGCCCTCGACGCCTACGCGCGGTCGAAACTCGCGAACGTGGTGTTCACGACGGAACTGGCCGACCGCCTGCCGGGGGGCGTCACGGCGAACGCCTACCACCCGGGGTTCGTCCCCGGCAGCGGCCTCTACCGGGACGTCTCGCTGCCTGTTCGAACCGCCGTCGGGCTCGCGCGCCGCCTCCCGTTCGTCGGCACGTCCGTCGAGGAAGGGGGCGCGGGCCTCGCCTCCCTCGCGGCCTCTCCCGCCGTCACGGATGTGACCGGCGCGTACTTCGCGGGGACCGACCGGGCGACGTACGACGACCGGGCCGACGACCCCGACCTGCGTGCGGGGCTGTGGACGCTGAGCGCGGACCTCCTCGACGTGGATCCCGACTGGCCCTGAGCTCCGACAGACCATAGAGAGAAAACCCCACGCGACGTAGGAAGTCGATATGGCAGACGCCACCCAGCAGGTCCCCGACTGGGTCACCCTGACCGACAGCGAGGAGATCGTCTGGGCCGGCCAGCCGAGCCTCTACCCCATCGCCTCGGCGCTCCTCACGGGCGCGCTCGTGGCGGTCGGCGGGTTCGTCCTCTACGTCCTCCTGCCGGCAGACCTCCCGTTCCGCTGGGCGACGTACCTCCTCGTGCCGGTCGGGCTACTCCTGATGGCCGCCGCGTACGTCCGTCACCGCTCGACGCAGTACGTCGTCACGACCAGCGAGGTGTACCGGAAGACGGGGCTGCTCTCGCGGAACGTCACCACCCTCCGCCTCGACCGCATCCAGAACACCTCCTTCTCGCAGTCGCTGGTCGAACGGGTGCTCTCCTACGGCGACGTCCACATCGACACCGCCGGGACCGGCGGCACCGAGATAACCTTCGAGAGCGTCGCGAACCCACAGGAGGTGAGCGGCCTGCTCACCAGGCAGCTCGACCGGGGGGGCTCCCGCACGCACTGACTCACAGGTCCCGGCCCATGACGACCATCGGCGGGCCGCCCTGCACCGAGAAGGGTTCGGCGACGGCCACCCAGCCCCTGTCGGCGTACAGCGAGCGGGCCGGCCCGTTGTCCACCCCCGTCGTCAGGACGCTCGTCTCGTTTGGCACCCCCGCCAGCAGCGAGTCGTGCAGGTAGCCGCCGACCCCCTGTCGCCGGGCACCCGGGGCGACGCCCAGTTCGACGAACTCGAAACAATCCGAGAGCCATCGCTCGGCCCGGCCGGAGCCGAGCGCCGCGGCGAGTTGCTCGTGGTAGTACTGCCCCGGCGCGGAGACGTAGCCGTAGGTGTACCCGAGGACCGACCCCCCGCCGGCCCTCGGGGTCTCGCCGACGGCGACCAGCCCACGGTAGCCGGGGTAGTCGACGTGTCGCCGGAACATCGCCGCCGCGGTAGCACGGTCCGGGCGGCCGTGGGGGGAGCCCCCGAAGATATCCCAGTAGCAGTCCACCGCCCGCTCGAACTGCGGCGTGCCGGGTACGAGCGGGCGCAGGTCCATAAGGGGAGAGAGACACGCCAGGCGCAAGTCGGTTGTGTCGGCGGGCGCGGGCCGGGCGGGGACCGAACGGAACGCTTTCGGCCGGCGCGCCCCGAGCGGCGGTATGGCGAAGGCAACAGCATCCTCGTTCGGCGAGTGGTCGCTGAAGCGGCTCATGACGGAGGTCGTCGGGTCGGGTCACAAGTCAGCCGACGACATGACGCGCGAACAGGCCCGCGAGGCGTTCGCCCGCATCCTCGCCGACGAACCGGACCACACCACGCTGGGTGCGTTCTGGCTCGCCAACCGCTGGAAACGCAACACGCCCGAGGAACTCGGGGCGTACATCGACGTGATGGCCGAGGAGTCGGTGCAGTTCGCCGCCCCCGACTGCGACCCGGTCGACTGCGGGGCGAACTACGACGGCAAGGGCCGCACCGCCATCCTCGGCGTCGGCGCGGGCCTCGTCGCCGCCGCCGCGGGGACGCCCGTCGTCGCCCACTCGGGCGACCGCGTCCCCACGCAGAAACAGGACGCCTACAAGCACGTGCTCGACGAACTGGGCGTCGAGACCGACCTCACGCCCGAGGAATCGGCGGAGATGACCGACGAGGTGGGCTTTGGCTTCTACTACCAGCCCAACTTCAACCCCGGCGTGACCGCCATCGAGGACCGGCGCGACCGGATGGGCGTGCGCACCTTCGTCAACACCATCGAGACGCTCGCCAACCCCGCCGAGGCCGACGTCCACCTCGGCAGTTTCTACCACCTCCCCTACGCCAAGCGCATCATCGACACCTTCGAGGCGAGCGAGCGCTACGACGTCGGGCGCGTCGTCATGTTCCAGGGGATGGAGGGCTACGACGACATCCGCCCCGGTTCGACGACGGTCGCGGTCGGCGAGGACGGCGAGATGGAGGACTTCACCATCGAGACGCCCGAGTACGGCATGGACTTCGACAACGAGGACCTGGCGGTCGAGGACGTCGCGGCGGACTCCGCGCGCATCACCGAGGAGGTCCTCACGGGCGAACGCGACGATCAGTTCGCCGACGCCATCGCGCTGAACGGCGCGTTCCGGGTCTTCGCGCGCGGCGACTGCGATTCGATAGAAGAGGGACTGGAGACGGCACGCGGCGTCATCGACGACGGGAGCGCCGCCGAGCGACTGGCCGCGCTGCGGGACTTCTGAGCCGGCTCGGAGTCTCAGACGCCGTCGGTGTGGTGGTCGCCCCACGCCCGCAGTGCGTCGATGGCGGGACCGAGCGCTCGCCCCGAGTCGGTCAGCGAGTACTGGACGCGCACCGGTTTCTCCGAGAGCACTTCCCGGTCGACCAGCCCCGACTCCTGCAGGCCGTCGAGCGTCTCCGAGAGCACCTTGTTCGAGAGGCCCTCGACGCCGAGTTCCGAGAACCGGCAGGGGCCGCGGGCGAGCAGTTCGTGGACGACGACGGGATGCCACTTCCGGCGGAGGACGCCGGCCGCCCGGTGGACTGCCCGCCAGTCGGCCTCCGCACCGGGGCGACCGCCCGGCGAAGGGAGGGATTTGCTCATGTCAACCAGTCACGACCGGGCCGAAAAAGCCTGTAGCTTGTAGACTCACTCCCGCTGGCGTTCGACGAGGTCGGCGGTGTCCTCGTCGACTTCGGCGAGGTGACAGAGCGGGTTGCCGGGGTAGACGACGGGTGTCTCGAGGATTCCGACGAGGACGCCCGTGAACGGTGCCTCGACGGCGGTACCCCTCGTGTCGAACGGGTCGGTGATGGTGCAGACGGTGTCGCCCTCGCGGACCAGCGCGCCGCGTTCGTGGTGCATCTCGACGATGCCGCCCTCGTCGGCCCGGAGCCACGTCCGTTCGCCCCAGTCCTCGACGACGGTGCGCCAGCCCGGCCACTGCACCGACGACTGCGGGCGCATCCCCCACTCGGCGAGGACGCTCTCGACGCCGTCGATGGCTCGGTCGATGAGGTCGCGCTGGAAGCGCTGGGCTTCGCCCATCTCGACGGTGACGGTGGGCGTCCCGTCGTCGGTCGCCGCCCGGCGCAGGGTCCCCTCCGGCCCCTCGCCCGCGATGATGACGTTCGTCCCGAACGCGCGGGAGAGGCGGGCACAGCCCTCGTCGTCCATGTCCGCGCGGACCTGGAACATGTTGGTCCGACCCCGGGTCGAGGTGTGGAAGTCCAGCCCGAAATCGCAGGGCGCGATGAAGTTCTCGTAGACCGACTGCGCGATTCGCTTGGCGCTGGTGGAGTCGCCGTCGCCGGGGAACGCCCGGTTCAGGTCCCGGTCGTAGACGGGGAGGT
>CAYYSW010000271.1:0-4002 GCA_964474395.1 uncultured Halobacteriales archaeon | reverse complement strand
CGGCGGTCCGGATGACTATCTCCGCGGCATCGCTCTCCGTGACGTCGATGCCCATCTGCTTCATCATCTGCTGCATCTTGCGCGGGTTGAGCCCGCCGCCTCCTCCGAACATGCCCGAAGGATGGTGAGCGCGGCTAAAAAACCCAGCGCACTCGTCGGCGCGGCGTCCGCCTCCGGTTTCCGGGCCTTCCGGCTCCGGTTCGACCGCCTACGACTCGGCCGGCGCGCCCTCGCGGACCTTCACGGCCACGCCCGTCTCGAAGTCCCGCATCCCGCCTGCGGGGAGTTCCGCGCGGCCGACTGCGAGTAGGTCGCCGTCGTAGGTCACGAGCACCTCGTCGCCGGGGCGGACGTCGTCGTCGACCGCACGGACGAACTTGGCGAAGGCGTTCTTCCCGTCGCGGACGAACGGTCCGCTCTCGTCGCCCACCTCGACGCGGGGACGACCGAGCGCCGCGAGCAGTCGTCGGCCGCCGGCGACCCCGAGGGTGAACCGCCCCTCGACGGTGTAGGAGACGACGCGGGTGCCGTCGTCGGTCCTGACCTGCTGGGGACGGCCGGTCGAGGAGCGTAACACGTCGAGTGGGTCCTCGTCGGGGAACAGCGCGGCGCCCGCGCCGGCCCCGAACTGGTAGTCCGCGACCGTCCGCAGGCGCGCCCGCTCGTCGTCGTTCATGGGATGGCTGGACGGCCTGCGGGTAAAAGCGCGCCGAAGCGGCCCCGACCGGGATACCCAGCGGGAACGTGTGTCCGTCTACAGCAGGTAGCGGTCGGTGTCCTCGCTCAGGTCGATGAAGGAATCGGCGGCGTCGATGAGTTCGCTCGCGGTGGACTCCCGGAAGCCCATCACCTCGATGCGGGTCCCCTCGTGGCGGACGTGCGAACAGAGCCGCGCGAAGTCCCCGTCGCCCGTACAGAGGATGATGACGTCGACGTGGCGGGCGAGGGTGACGGCGTCGAGGCTGATGCCGACGTCCCAGTCGGCCTTCTTCGTCCCATCGCCGAACGTCTTCAGGTCCTTCGTCTTCGCCTCGAAGCCGATGTCGCGCAGGGCGTCGAAGAACGACTCCTCCTCGGGTGCCTGCGCGCGGACGACGTACGCGATGGCGCGCACCAGCCGTCGGTCGTGGACGGCCGATTCGAGCAACGAGGCGTAATCGACGTTCCGCGAGTAGAGACTGTGGGAGGTGTGATAGAGGTTGCGCGCGTCAGCGAGGACGGCGACGCGCTGGTCGGGGTGCAGCGGTGGCATGGTGCCCACTCTAGTGGCGCCCCGGATAGCGTTTCGGCTTCGTCCCCGCCGTTCGGCGCGGAGACGGGTCAGCGGATCGTCAGGACGAGCGAGGGGTTTTTGTGTCGGTATGTGGTATCGTTACACATGAGCGGAGTGAGACTCTACCGGCCGGCCCTGACGTGCCCGCTCTGTCACGACGAGCACGACGAGGAGGTGTCGCTCCGGGAGCATCTCCGCGAGGACCACCCGACGTGCGACCTGGTGGACTTCGTCGTCACCGCCGTCGACGCGGAGGAGACGGGGCCGCTCGCCGAGTAGTCCGGCGGCCGGCAGGAATCAGCGAATAGAGAAAGCGATAAGTCCCTGCGGAATCGTTGTCCTTCTACATGCACCCCATCGCCACGGCCGGGGTTCGCTCGACTTCTGTTAAACGTGCGTAGCGTCTGGTCCACGGCGGGGTGGCGACCCGTCCCGGGCCTGTCTTCGGGTATCGGCAGACAGCTACGCGACTCACCACGACACCACACCAATGACGTACGACCCCTACACCGGCGTGTTCCCGGCGCTCACCACGCCGTTCGACGACGACGACAGCATCGACCACGAAACCCTCGCGGACAACGCCCGACGCCTGCAGGAGGGCGGCGTCGACGGCGTCGTGCCCGTCGGCACCACCGGCGAGAGCGCGACGATGACCCACGACGAACACATCGAGGTCATCGAGACCGTTGTCGACGCGGTCGACGTCCCCGTCATCGCGGGGTCCGGGTCCAACTCGACGCGCGAGGCGCTGCACCTCTCCCGACGGGCGGCCGACGCGGGCGCCGACGGTCTGTTGCTCATCTCGCCGTACTACAACATCCCCGAACCCGCGGGCATGGAGGAGCACTTCCGGACCATCGCGGACGAGGTGGACCTCCCGCAGGTCATCTACAACGTCCCCGGCCGGACGGGGCGGAACATCGCCGTCGAGACGGCCGTCTCACTGGCCTCCCATCCCAACATCGTCGGCTACAAGGCCGCGAGCGGCGACCTGAGCCGCATCACGCAGGTCATCGAGGGCACCCGCGAGGAGTCGTTCTCGGTGCTCTCGGGCGACGACGCGCTCACCCTCCCCGTCCTCTCGGTCGGCGGCACGGGCTGTATCAGCGTCACCGCCAACGTCGAACCCCAGCGGGTCTGTGCGATGGTCCACGCGGCTCTCGACGGCGACTACGGCCTCGCGCGTGACGTCCACCACGAACTTGGCCCGCTCAACCGCGCGCTGTTCGCCGAGACGAACCCCATCCCGATCAAGACGGCCCTCGGCATCCGCGGGCACATGTCCGACCGGATGCGTCCGCCGCTCTCGCCGCTCTCGGAGGCAAACCGGGAGGAGTTAGCGTCGATTCTTGCGGCCCTCGACAGCGCTACGGCCCCCGAGGTCGAACCCCGACCATGAGAGTTGCTGTCACGGGCGCGACCGGCCGGATGGGCCAGGCGGTCATCGGCGCGGCCCACGACCGCGATATCGGGACGCTGCCAGTCTCGCGGGCGAGCGAACGAATCGAGGGGTTCGACGCCTCCCCGGCCTCGAACCTCGCGGCGGTACTAGCCGACCAGCTGCCCCACGCGCTGGTTGACTTCACCGCCCCGGAATCGAGCGTCGAGTACGCCGCCGCCTGCGCGGAGGCCGACGTCCCCTTCGTCACGGGGACGACCGGGTTCTCCGGCGACCAGCTGGACGAGCTCCGCCGGGCCAGCGACGAGATACCCGTACTCCACGCGCCGAACTTCTCGCGGGGCGTGGGCGTCCTCGACTCGCTGGTCCGCGAGGCCGCCGAGTCGCTGCCGGGCTACGACGTGGAACTGACCGAGACCCACCACAACGGCAAGCGCGACGCGCCGAGCGGCACCGCCGAACGACTGCTCGCCACAGTCGAGGACGCCGGCGAGACCACTGGCCGGACCCACGGCCGCGAGGGCATCCAGCCCCGCGAGGACGGGGAAATCGGCGTCCACGTCCGTCGCGCGGGCGACGTGCGCGGCGAACACGAGGTGCTGTTCGCGGGCAACGACGAGGTGCTCACCCTCACCCACCGCGCCGAGTCGCGGGGGGTGTTCGCGGCGGGCGCACTCGACGCCGCCGTGTGGCTGGCCGACCGCGAGGCCGGCTGGTACGACTTCGAGGAGGTGCTCGCGTCGTGAGCGCCCTCGAATCCGACGTCGCCGACCTGTGGGCGCGCCGCGAGGACGGTCTCACCGCGGCCGACGCCGACCTCGACGACCTGGCGACGCTCGACGCCTTCCTCGAGTCGCTGGAGGCGGGCGAGGTGCGCGCCGCCGAGAAGCGCGACGGCGAGTGGGAGGCCAACGAGTGGGTCAAGCGGGGCATCCTGCTGAACTTCGCGCTCCGGGAGACCCGCGCCCGGGAGTACGGCGACGTCACCTACTACGACGTCCTCCCCCTCCGGGACACCGCCGACCTCGCCCGGCGGGGCACCCGCAACACGCCCGACGGGACCGTCATCCGCCGAGGGGCGTACGTCGGGAGCGACGCCATCCTGATGTCGCCCGCGTTCGTCAACGTCGGCGCGCACGTCGGGGACGGCACCCTCGTGGACTCCTGTGACACCGTCGGGTCGTGTGCGCAGATAGGCAACGACGTGAAGCTCGGCGCGAACACGCTCATCGGCGGCGTCCTCGAACCCGTCGAGAGCGCGCCGGTCGTCATCGAGGACGGCGTCTCGCTCGGTGCCGGCTGCCGGGTCACCAGCGGGTTCGTCGTC
>CAYYSW010000270.1:0-4008 GCA_964474395.1 uncultured Halobacteriales archaeon | reverse complement strand
TCGGCGCCGAGTTCGTTGTCGGCACCGACGCCGTGGCCCTTCACGCGCGACTGCCCGATGAGCACGCGGCGCTCCTCGGGGACGCGTTCGAGGCCCATCAGGTCGGCCTTCGCGGTGTTGACCGCGAGGGCCGCACGGACGATGTCCGACCCGGTGCGCTCGTCGTACTCGAGGAACCGGTCGAGTATCTTCCCGCCGGCCTGCCCGAAGCCGACCATTGCCAGTTTCATCCTGCCGAAGGGAGCGACACTGCGCCTATAGCTTCTCGTGCTATGATAGTAGTGCGAACCGATCGATCGGGCGACGTGTATCACCCGGGCGCCGATGAGCGGAGAACGGTCGCCGGGGCCGCTACTCGGCGGTGACGGAGTCGACGCGCCGTTCGTCGATGCCGAGGTACTCCCCGAGGGTGGTCAGGTCGTCCTCGCTCTTCCCGAAGGCGTCGACGTCGTTGTCGTCGGTGGTGTTGTCCATGCGGAGCGACCGCGCCTGGTCTTTCCCCATCGGGCCGCCGACCGCCCCGAGGAGGCCGAGGCCGATGTCCGCCATCGCCATCGGGATGGGGATGGGGGTGAAGGAGTGGCCGTCGGCGCGGTGGGCCAGTTTCGCCACCTCCGCGAGCGTGAGCACCTGCGGGCCGCCCACCTCGTAGGTGTGGCCGTCGTGTGCGTCGTCCTCCACTGCATCGGCGAGCATGGGGACGATGTCCCCTACCCAGATGGGCTGGAACTTCGTGTCGCCGCCGCCGGGGAGCGGTGCCGCCGGGCGCGGCGCGAGTTTCTTCGTGAACGGGACGAACTCGCCGCCGTCGCCGAAGACGACGGAGGGACGGAAGACGACGTAGTCGAGACCGGAGGCCTCGACGACCTTCTCGGCCTGTCCCTTCGACTGGATGTAGGCGGTGTCGCCCTCCGGGTCGGCGCCGAGCGCGCTCATCTGGAGTATCTTGGACACGCCGTGCGCTTTCGCGGCCTGTACGACGTTCTCGGTGCCCTGCAGGTGTATCTCGAAGTGCTTGCGGTTCCCGCCGTCCGGACGGAACAGCGGCGAGAGCGCGACGAGGTTGACCACGACGTCCCGGCCCTCGAAGGCCGACTCGATGGAGTCGTAGTCGGTGATGTCGCCCGCGACGGTGCCGACGCCCGCCGGCACCTCGCTGTCGTCGGGCGAACTCGACATCGCCGTGACGTCGTGGCCGCGGTCGGCGAGTTCGCTACAGAGCTTCGACCCGATGAATCCCGTTCCGCCGACGACGAGGACGTTCATGCCGCTGTTTTCGAGCGGAACGGACGTAAAGCTACGCTGCCCGGAAGGACTGGCCGGGACCGGACGGCTCACGCCCGGCGCCACGACAGGAGGGCCGCGAGCGTGAACCCGGCGACGCCGAGGCCGGCGGCGGCGACCCCCCCGAGGAGGAAGGGGACGCCCGGGTCGCCGCAGTCGGCGGCGAACACCATCACCCCGTAGCGCGTCCCCTCGTGGACGACGACGGTTCCGAACTCGCCGACCTCGCCCGGGTGGACGTCGCTGTTGCCCGTCTCCCCGCTCCCGTTCCGCAGGTCCGCCAGCGCCTCATCGAAGACCGCGCGCTCGCGTTCCGAGAAGTCCTCGTACCGCACCGTCTCGCCGGCGGCGTCGGCCGACTCGTTCGGCCCGAGGCGTTCGACGGTGACCCCGGACCCCGGGACGCAGGGGTCCGTGAAGTCGAGATAGAGGCCGTAGCCGGCCGAGGCGACGCCCCCGGCGAGGACGAGGAGCGCGAGGACCGGAGCGAGGCGAGCGAGAGGGGACATCGGTCGGGTATCGGGAACGTCACGGCAAATACGTTCTCCTGGTTCGCCCAATCAGGGCCCTTTAGACCCCGCGAGGGCGACGGTCGGGTATGCTCGTCACGCTCGAAGGCATCGACGGGTCCGGGAAGACCACGGCGTGGGAGGCCCTCCAGGGCTCGCACCCGGACCTGACGTACACCGCCGAACCGACCGACTCGTGGTACGGCGAGGCCGTCCGGCGCTCGCTCGGCGACGACGAGGCCGACCCGCTGGCCGACCTGTTCCTCTTCACCGCCGACCACGCCGACCACCTCTCGCGGGTGGTCCGGCCCGCCCTCGACCGCGGCGAGGTGGTCGTCTCCGATCGCTACTCCGACTCGCGCTACGCCTATCAGGGTGCGAGCCTCGCGGGCGTCGTCAAACGACCCATGGAGTACATCCGGGGGATCCACCAGCCGTTCACCCGTCCGCCGGACGCGACCATCTACCTCGACGTGGACCCGCAGGTCGGCGCCGACCGCGCGGGCGCGACGGACAAGTTCGAGACCGCGGGCCACCTCGCGGCGGTCCGGGAGAACTACGAGACGCTCATCGGCTACGAGCCCGAGCGGTTCGTCCGGGTGGACGCCGAGCAGTCGCCGGAGGACGTCATCGAGGCCGTCGAGGACGCCGTCGATACGATACTCGACGGCGAACGCGACGGGTAGGCGGAAAGCGACGGGAGTCGGCTACCACCCGGACCGGACGACGGGCGCGCTCGCGAGGTCGATACAGAACGCGACGGTGCCGAGGACGGTGGTCGCCACGA
This sequence comes from uncultured Halobacteriales archaeon, assembly GCA_964474395.1. Classification (GTDB taxonomy): domain Archaea; phylum Halobacteriota; class Halobacteria; order Halobacteriales; family Haloarculaceae; genus Halomarina. Next base: position 1,428 of record CAYYSW010000270.1, on the reverse strand, counting down.
TGGCGGCGGGCCGGGCGGTGCCGAGGACGGGCATCGCGGTCCATAACACGCCCGAGATGGCGAGCGAGAGCGCGAACAACACGACGATATCGACGGGGTCGAGGCGGAACATACCCGCGTCTCGGTCCCGAGGTGGCTAATCGGTGGGGCAACGTACGGTAACGTCCCGCGTGCGAACTGGCTACAGGACTAGACGATACGGCCGGGGCGAACGGGGAAGGCGGTCGGGAGGCGATTCGGTTCGGGGGCGAGCGGAGCGCACCGGGTGGCTCAGACGTCGGGGTCGAGGGCGGTCGTCGGGAGGCGCGCCTGGTCGACGGCGAAGAAGGCCGTCGCGAGCAGCGTCGTGACCGCGACGAGCACCGGCCGGGCCGCGACGGGGCCGAGCACCGCGTTCCAGAGGACACCCGAGATGGCGAACGTGAGCAGCGCTAGCGCTACCGTATCGACGAGGTTGTAACGCGACATGAGGGAAGTTCCCACGTAGAGATTGGCGCCGAGAGCACTTGTACCCCACGAAAGCGGGCATCTCACCTCACGGACGACCGTGTAGGATTCGGCCCGGTCGGCTACCTCCGGGGACTGTTCTCCCCGGAGTACCGCGAGGGGAGTTCCACCTCGTCGGGGGCCGGCATCCAGAAGTAATCGAAGGCGACGCCGAGTGCGAGCGGGAGCACCAGCGTGATACCGATGACGGCGCCCGTGCTGCCGAGGTTGAACCCGAGGAACGACCCCAGCAGCAGCGTCACCGCGAGCATCGCGATGGGGGTGAGGAACATCGTGAACACGACCGGGCCCCACTGGGTCTCGAGGCGAACGCGGAAGAACCGCGTGAACAGCGCCGCGATGGCCGTGTTCACCCCGACGATGACCAGTAGCCCGACGACGCCGAGCAGGGAGACCATGCCACGACTACGGACGGCGGCCACTTCCCGGTATCGACTGGGACCCCGCCGCCCGGCGTCCCGGCCACCACAACCACTTTGCCCGCCTCCCCCGACGGCGCGGACATGCACCGGGTCATCGGCGAACGCCCACTCTCGGATACCCCGTTCGACGGGGCGGCGGTTCAGGCACTGCTGACCGACATGGTCAGGGCCCGCGCGTTCGACGAGCGGGCGCTCGCGCTCCAGCGCCGGGGCTGGATGTCGGGCTACCCGCCGTTCCGCGGACAGGAGGCCACACAGGCCGGGGCCGCCCACGCCCTCCGAGAGGAGGACTGGCTGGTGCCGACCTACCGCTCGAACGCCGCACAGCTCGCCCGGGGCGTCCCGATGGCCGACGTCCTCCGGTTCCGGCGGGGCCACCCGGAGTTCCACTCCGACCACGACGTCCCGATCATGCCACAGGCAGTCCCCATCGGCTCGCAGATACCCCACGCGTCGGGACTGGGGATGGCCGCGAACTTCGACGGCGGCACTGGCAGGT
>CAYYSW010000269.1:0-4027 GCA_964474395.1 uncultured Halobacteriales archaeon | reverse complement strand
CGCACTTCCGGTGTGTCATCGCCTACTGCGACGGCGAGGAGTTCGCGGCGACGCCGGAGCCCGTCGACCGGGGCGAACGGCGTGGGCAGGACCTCGCGGCGGACGACCGGGCGACGGCCAGCACCGACGAGACCGTCGACGCGGGCGACGTGCCCGTCAAACTCTTCGAGGGCGCGGTGCCGGGGCGTATCGTCGAACCGCGCGGGGACGGCGGGTTCGGCTACGACCCCATCTTCGAGCACGACGGGACGACGCTCGCCGAGATGAGCACCGAGGAGAAGAACGCCGTCTCCCACCGGGGGCGGGCGCTCGCGAAGTTCGGGGAGTGGTTCCAAGCGCGAACGCAGTGAGCGCTTGGAACGAGACGAGACGTAGCGCGAGCCAAGCGAGCGACCGTCTCGGCGTGGGTCGCCGAGCGCCAGCGAGGCGAGAGGGTCCGTTTGCGGACGCGAACGCAGTGAGCGCTTGGAACGAGACGAGACGTAGCGCGAGCCAAGCGAGCGACCAACCCGGTTCGACGACCCACAGAGCTTCGTACTATCAATTTATAGAGAGTGTAATGAGACTCGATACGGAACGGGGTGTCAGGCGGTTCTCGGGTGGCACCATCGGTCTGGCGTGGCTGGTGTCGATGGGCGTCGTCGTCTGGGTCTTCGGCGTCACGACCTTCGACACGACGCTCCTCGCAGTCGGCGCGGTCACCATGACCGTCTCGTCGGCGGTCGGGTACGTCGTCCTCGTCCGGACGCTGGCGGACGAACTCCTCGAGGCGACACCGGCGGGGGCGTAGACCGGGTCAGGCACGGGGGTCGCGGTCCGGACCGGGGTACGGCCTCCCGACGACCACCTCGTGGGCGTTCGTGGGGTCGAACAGGCGTGCGAAGGCGTCGGGGGCCTTCACGCTCGTCTCGACGTGTTCCCGGATGGCGGCGCCGGCGGCCGCGCTGCGAAGCGAGTCGTCGAGCGAGAGGACGTGGACCGCCTCGCCCCGGTAGGCGGCCGCGAGTGCGGGGTGGTCCCCGGGCGGGTGCTCGACGAGTTCGCAGAGCGCCGTACAGCGTTCGCGCCAGTCGCGCGCGAGGTCGGCGTCGGCGAGCGACTCGACGACCGCCTCGGCGTCGTCCAGCAGGGGGTCGCTGGCGACGAGCGTCAGCCACGAGTGGGCGCGGAGCACGTCCAGGGCCTCGCGGGCCGCCCCGCCGACGAGGAGGTCCGCGGCGAGGACGTCCGCGTCGGCGACGACGCGCCCGAACCGCTCGTCGGCGTCGAACTCGCGCTCGTCGTCCGTCACGCTCCGGTCCCCTCGGGGTCGTCGCGGTCGCGGCGGTCGGCGAGCGCCCGCCGTACGTCCTCGAGGGCGACGTCGTAGCGGGCGGCGCGGTCGAAGAGGTCCTCCCAGGTGTCCATACGCCCGGTAGCGCGGGTGCGGGCAAAGGAATGGCGCCGTCCGACGGCCGTCGGTGACTCACCCGCCGAACTCGACGCGCCGGTCGGGCGGGAAGGCGATGCCCACCCGGTCGCCGACGGCGGGCGGGTCGGCCGCGTAGGCGGTGAGGGTGGTGTCGCTCCCCTCGGGGGCGAGTGTGAGGCGGGTCGCCCCGTTCTCGTTGACGGCGCGCGTGACCCGTGCGGGGACGCCATCGCCGTTCGCCGACAGCCGGACGTGTTCGGGGCGGACGGCGAACTCCTCGGCGTCGACGCCCGCGAGCGACCCGGGGAGGACGTTCGCGCCGGTGAAGCGGGCGACGAACGGCGTGTCGGGCCGTTCGAAGACGTCATCGGCGGAGCCGGTCTGGACGACCCGGCCGTCGTGCATGACGGCGATGCGGTCGGCGAGCGCCCGGGCCGTCGTCCGGTTGTGGGTGACGTAGACGCCCGTCACGTCCGCGAGCACGTCCGCGAGGTCGTCACGGAGGCGTTCGCGGGTAGGGACGTCGAGCGCCGAGAGTGGTTCGTCGAGCAGCAGGGCCTCGGGGCGCACCGCGAGCGCCCGGGCGAGGGCGACCCGCTGGGCCTCCCCGCCCGAGAGCGTCCCGGGCGTCCGGTCGGCGAGGTCCGCGACGCCGAGGGACGCGAGCAGCTCGTCGGGGTCCCGCAGGTCGTCGTGGTAGCGCGCCCCGAAGGCGACGTTCTCGCGGACGGTCATGTGTGGGAACAGCGCGTAGTCCTGGAAGACGAAGCCGAACCCCCGCTTCTCGGGGGGGCGGTCGGTCAGGTCGCGGTCGCCGAGCGCCACGGACCCGCCGTTGGCGTGGAGGCCCGCGACGGTCTCCAGCAGGAGGGTCTTGCCGCTCCCGCTGGGGCCGAGGACGACGAGCGTCTCGCCGTCCGCGACGGAGACGTCCGCGAGCACCTCGAAGGGGTCGGCACCGGGGGCGGTGAACGTCGCGCGGACCGACGCCTCGAGCGTGTTCCGGGTCATGGTATCGCCTTCGAGGCCGTCGCCTCGCCGTCGTAGGCCACCCAGCGGACGCTGAGGAAGATGGCGACGCTCATCGCCAACAGGATGAACCCGACGGCGCTCGATTCGGTCAGCGACCCGGCGGTGAACGTGTTGTAGATGAACACCGGGGCGTGCTGGCCGGTGACGGTCTCGCCGAATATCGGTATCGGATAGCTGAACTCGACGTTGTAGGCGACGATGGCCACCGCCCCGAACTCCGAGACCGACCGCGCCCACGCCAGCAGGCCGCCGGTGACGATACCCCGCGCCGCGAGCGGGCCGGTCACGCGCCGGAACGTCTCGGAGCTGTCGGCCCCGTGGACGCGGGCGGCGTACTCCAGTCGCTCGTCGACCGTCTCGAAGGCCTCGCGGGCGACGTTCACCGCGAACGGCGCGCTGACGAACGCCATCGCGAGGACCATCCCCGGCATCGCCGTCAGGATGGGGAGTTCGGGGAACACGCCCCCGCCGCCGAAGCCAAAGAGGATGAGCAGGCCCGCGACCGAGTGGGGCACCACAAGCGGCAGGTCCACGAGCGTCTCGACGATGCTCTGGCCCGGGAAGCCCTTCGCGAGCAGGTACGCCAGTGGGACGCCGAACGCGAGGGTGAACAGCGCCGCCAGCAACGGCGCGTACACCGAGAGGTAGAGCATCCGGTGGACCGCCGGGTCGAGGGCCTTCTCGACGACGACGGCGAAGTCCTGCCGGGCGACGAACAGCGCCAGCGGGAGCGAGAGGGCGATGAGCAACACCGTCCCGAGCGTCGAGGCGGCCACGCCGGCCCACTCGCCGTCCACGCTGGAGACGACGCCCGCGAGGACGGCGGGGCCGGCGACGAGCAGGACCATCGCACTCAGGAACCACGCCGCGAGCGCCAGCAGCGCCGTCCCGGCGGTGGCGGCGACGACCCCCCGCCAGACGTCGCCCGTGCCGAGGACCGGTCCGGTCGCGGCGGTGAGCGCGACGGGGCCGGCGACGACGAGCCAGACGCTCCCGAAGAGGTGGCCGACGCCCGCTGCGAGCGTCGCGCCGACGACACAGGCGAGGAAGCCCCGCCAGCCCGCCGCGGGCGTGGCGACGAGGGCGGCGGCGCTGGCGAGCGCGAACAGCGCGTACAGCGTCGGTCGTTCGACGGCGTACGCGGCCGCGAACGCCAGCACCTGCACGACGAGCACCGCGAGGACGACCGACCCGCGACCGAGCAGCCCCTCCCCGAGGTCCGGCCTCGCGTGGCCGGTCCCCTGTGACGTCGTCATGCGTCGCCCGTGGCCGCCCGAGGGGGATGAACCTGCCGAGTCACGGTCACGGCTACAGCTCCAGCGGGCCGAGGCTCTCGCGGGCCTCGGCGTTCTCCATCACCCGGCTCGGCACCTGCTCCCGGGAGGACTGCGGGACGACGGCGGGCTGGACCACCTCGAACCCGGAGTCCTTCAGGATCTGCTCGCCGGGGCCGGCGATCATGTACTCGACCCAGCGCGCGCCGAGGTCGGGGGCGGGCGCGACGCCCGGAACGGTGATACCGTAGGCGATGGGCGCGCCCGTGTACGTCTCCCCGCCGGCTTCGACCTCGGCCTTCGCGTAGTG
>CAYYSW010000268.1:0-4033 GCA_964474395.1 uncultured Halobacteriales archaeon | reverse complement strand
ACGAACGCGAGATACTCCAGTCCCAGGAGTTCCGGGAGCGCATCGAGCACATCACCTCCGACGAGGACATGGTGGTCCAGCGGTCGGGCCGCGACGTCGTCGTGGACGTGAGCGACGGGGACTCCTCGCCCTCGGACGACTGAGCCACGGGCTCCCCTCACACGGTCTCTCTGCGGACGACCACGCATATTGAGGCGAGAGATTCATCCCGGCGCTGTCCGTAGCGCCGGACAACGATGTCCACGCTCCATCACGTCCCGGGGCCCGACGCCGACGAGGCGTTCCGCCTGGGGCTCGCCGCCGCGGCGGTGGGGGCACTCTCGCTGCTGGCCGTCCTCGTCTGGGTCGGCACGGTGACGCTCCTCGGTGCCGCGTTCGTCGCACTGTTCGGGCTGCCGGTCCTGCTGGTCGTCGCGGCCTGTGTCCTCAGCGTCTGGCTCGGCTACGACAAGCGTCCCGCCGACGTCGCCCTCGGGTGACCGTAGCCGCGGCCGTCGCCGGAGTCGGTCAGCGCGTCTCGGCGGCGTAGAGGGTGAGACTCGCCGTGAGAAAGAGGACGCCCGCGACGAGCAACCGCCGGGCGCTCATCGCCAGCACCGCGAGCAGCATCAACAGCGCGGCGAGCCCGATACCGAGCGTCCGCGTCGTCGGGGTCATCTACCGCACCCACACGGCCGTCGGCCTGCCGGTGGCAGGCATCATGCGTCCTCGGGCGTCCGGATGGAGGTGACGGGAACCGTCGAGGTCCGGACGACCCGTTCGGTCGTCCCCCCGAGGAGCGCCCCGAACTTCCCCTCGTAGGCCGTCCCCATCACGACCAGGTCCATCCCCTCGTCCTCGGCGTAGTCGACGACCTCCTCGTGGACCGAACCCGTCCGGAGGATACCGACGGCGTCGACGCCCGCGCCGGCGGCGGTGTCGGCGACCTCCTCGGTGACGGCCTTGCCGTACTCGCGGTACTCCCGGCGCATGGACACCTCGTCGTCGCGGATGGACGGCGCGCGCAACGACCCGGGGAGGTCGACGACGTAGAGGGCGTGGACCGTCGCGTCGAACGCCGACGCGAGTTCGATGGCGTGTTCGGTCGCCGTCGCTGCCTCGGCACTGCCGTCCGTCGGGACGAGGATGTGGTCGTACATGGTTGACGTCGCGCGCCGCCCCCGGCGCGAGTTGCCCGCCCCGTGGCACTCGGACGCTAAATACGGTCGTGGTCCGTGAGACGGGCATTGAAGTGGCCGGGGAGGACGTGATGGGAGACCTACTCGAAGCGGTCCAGCGAGAACATGTCGATGGGGTGGTCGGTGCCGCCCTCGCTCGCGAGGTCCGCGAGCACCTCGCCGATGACGCTCGCGAACTTGAAGCCGTGACCCGAGAAGCCCGCGCCGACGGCCACCTGCGGGTGGTCGGGCAGGGTGTCGAGGATGAAGTGCTCGTCCGGCGAGTTCGTGAACATGCAGGTGGCGAGGCGCATCGTCTCGCCGGCGCCCGCCGGGAAGTACTGCTCGGTGAAGTCACGGAGCAGTCGCTCGTCGGCCGGTCCCGGGTCGCGGTTCCAGTCGTCGGGGTCGACCTGCTCGTCGAGATGGTGGTACTTCCCGAGTTTGAACCCCGGCACGTCGTAGACGGGGAGGCCGTAGAACCGCCCCTCGGGGACCGAGAGGTTCCAGACCGGGAAGTTCTGCGGCTCGTAGTGCTCGTGGACCTCCGGCTGGAACCACGCGAGTACCTGTCGTTCGGGCGTCGCCAGCCCCTCCAGGGCGTCGGCGAGCTTGTAGTTCCACGACCCGGCGGCGAGCACGAGTTTGTCGGCGGTGTAGGTCCCCTTGTCCGTCTCGACGCGGACGCCGCCGTCGCGCGTTTCCGCCCAGTCGTGGACCCGCTCGCGGGCGCGGACCGTCGCGCCGTCGCGCTGGGCCGCCCGGGTGTGGCCGATGATGGCCTGTTCGGGGACGACGAACCCGCCGTCCTCCTGGTAGAGCCCCCGGTAGTCCTCGGGCAGGTCGTAGCCGGGGAAGCGCTCGTTCAGTTCCGCGCCCGTCAGCACCTCGTGGGGGATGTCGTGTTCCTCGCAGGAGCGGAGCGACCCCTCGAAGACGACGTCGTCCTCGGGGCCGGCGTCGACGGAGCCGGTCCGGTGGATGACCGGCCGGCCGCTCTCTTCGGCCAGTTCGTCCCAGAGGTCGTAGGCCCGCTCGATGAGCGGGATGTACGAGGGGTGTTCGTAGTACGCCCGCCGGATGATGCGGGTGATGCCGTGCGAGGAGCCCATCGCGTGGGGCACGTCGTAGCGCTCCAGCCCGAGGACGTCCAGCCCGCGCCGTGCGAGGTGGTAGACGGTGGCGCTACCCATGCCGCCGACGCCGATGACGATGACGTCGTGGTCGCTGTCGGTCATAGTGGTCGAAGTCGCTGTCGCTGTCCGCGATGTCGCGGGGTCGCTGCGAGCGGGGGGCGGGTCCCCACCGCGGGCCGGTGCGAGAGCGGGACGCCCCGGGGGGTGCTGTCGGCATCACGCCGCCGCCGGGACGTTCCGTGTGATTCCATCACGTAGAGGACAGGACGGGAGGCGTTTAAACCCCGCTCACACGTCGTGAAGGCATTGAAGAACCCCTGGGCGCCGGCGGGTCAGGCCGCGGCGTCGCGGACGCGCTCGACGAGTCGGGCGACCCGGTCGTCCTCGGCGAGGGCGTCGAGGACGTCCCCGGCGTCGGGCGAGAGTTCGTAGGTCGGCCGCCCCTTCCCCACCGGCGAGGGGTCCTCGACGGTGACCCGCTCGACGAGACCGTCGTCTTCCAGTCGGTTGAGCGCCCGGACGACGTCGGACTCCGAGAGGCTCCCGACGACCTCACCGTCCACCTCGCCGAGTCGCTGGACGCACGCACGCTTGACGATGCTCGAATGGACCGGCGTCTCGCCGCGCCCCTGGAGTTCCGTCACGCCCAGCAACACCACCCGCTCGGACAACGTCGTCGACTCGATGGCCTCGACCATACCTCCCCTCGGGGGCCGCCGGGCCATAAACCCCCGTCCGTCGCTCGTCCGGGTCGCTTCGACCCCTCTCCGCCGGGGGAGTGTCGCATCGTCCGCACCGTCGGTCCACGAGCGGACCGAACAGCTATGTCCCGTCAGTCATGCTAGCTAGCGCCGCGACACATGTTGTCACGAAACAACCGACCGCGGCAACGAGACACACCATGCTAGACCTCGAACGCACCTTCGTCTTCGACGCGGTGGTCCACGCGTACAACCTCGCGCCGTCGAACTACCGCAACGAACAGCACGCACAGGGCATCACCGAGATGATATTCGGCACGGTCGAACAGGCCTCACCACCCGGCTACCGGGTGACCCGCGAGGGGTACGTCCGCAACTGGACCGTCGAGGAGACGGCCAACATGCTCTTCCTCGAGAGCGACACCGACATGGCGACGTTCCAGCCGCTGCCCCTCTACGCCTACGAGGACGGCCTGACGGCCAACGAGAACGCGGTCGAGGCCGTCGAGTCCTACCCTGAGCGGTTCCTCACTTTCGCCACCATCGACCCCCTGCGGGACGGCTGGGAGGAGGAACTGGAAGAACAGGTCGATGCCGTCGACCCGGTGGGGCTGAAACTGTACCCCTCACACTGGGGGCCCGACCACCACGAGAGCTGGCGGATGGACGACGAGTCGGTCGCCTACCCGGTCTTCGAGAAGGCCAAGGACCTCGGCATCGACCTCGTGGAGGTCCACAAGGCCATCCCCTTCGGGCCGGTGCCGCGCCAGCCCTACCACCCGGGCGACGTGGACGACGCCTGTGCGAACTTCCCGGAGCTCGACTTCGGCATCGTCCACGGGGGACTGGCGTTCACCGAGGAGACGGCCTGGCAGATGGCCCGGTTCCCGAACCTCCACATCAACATGGAGACGCTGGGCGTCCAGCTCGCGGCCAACGAACGGGCGTTCGCCGAGACGATGGCCAAGATACTCTCCATCGGCGGCGAGGCCGTCCTCGACCGGATGTACTGGGGGTCGGCGGCGATGGCCTACCACCC
>CAYYSW010000267.1:0-4053 GCA_964474395.1 uncultured Halobacteriales archaeon | reverse complement strand
ACGGCATCTTCGTCGGCTCCGGCATCTTCGGCGCCGAGGACCCCGAGGCGATGGGGACGGCCATCGTCGAGGCGGTCAACAACTGGGACGACCCCGAACGCCTCGCGGAGATATCGACCGGCGTCGGCCGCGGCATGAAGGGCCAGTCCAACACCGGCATGCCCGAGGAGGAGAAACTCCAGGGCCGCGGCGTCTGACGTTCTACTGACTGTTCTGACCGTTTCGGACCGTTCCACGACCGTTCCGGACCGACCGCGCGCTTTCCCCTCGGCTAACTAAGGGCCAGTATCCCCAGGTCGCGAGCAACGCATGGAGATGGAGACCGACGACTTCGGGTTCCTTGCCGTCGTCCTGCTCGGTGTCGCACTGGTAGTCGTCCCTGGTGGCTACCTCGCCGTGACCGGTCTGGCAGACGTGTTCTCGGGGACCGACGCCCCCGCCGGGCCGCCCGGCGCAAACGGGTCCGGCAACTTCACTGCCGTCGAAGGGACGGAGACGCCCGCCACGACGACGGAGGCGCCGGCAGAGACCGACCAGGAGACCGCGACGCCGGAACCGACCCCGGAACCCACGCCGGAGCCGACACCCGAACCGACCGAGACACCGGAACCCGCGCCGGAGCCGACGGCAACGCCGGAGCCGACACCTGAACCGACCCCGGAGCCGACGCCCGAGCCGACGGCGACGCCTGAACCGACTCCGGAACCGACCCCGGAACCCACGCCGGAGCCGACACCCGAACCGACGGCGACGCCTGAACCGACGCCTGAACCGACTCCGGAACCGACACCCGAACCCACGCCTGAACCGACTCCGGTGCCGACGGAGACCCCCGGGACCGGTAACGAGACGTCGCTCGGCGTGAACGCGGACGTCAGCGGTGACGACGGTGGGGAAACGGAGGAAGAGGAGGAGGAACCGGACGACAGCCTCCTGCCGTTCAGTCTTCGGTCGTAGCGGCCTGCTTCTCGGACCCGCTCTCCTCGTTGTCGCCGAACAGCGTGTCGAGCGGGTTGTCCTCGATGTCGAGCGGGAGGGAGACGCGCCCGCGGCGGCGCGCGGACTCCCATGAGGCGTAGGTCAGTTCGGTGCCGGCGAGCGCGTTGCGTCCCGATATCTCGGGTTCGCGTCCCTCGCGGAGCGCCGAGACGACCTCCTCGATGGCCCGCTCGTAGAACGACGGTCGGTCGAGCAGGCGGTCGGAGACCCCCGGCGCGTTCTGGACGACCTTGCGGAGGCCGGCACGGAACAGCGAGTAGTCGGGCGCGTGGATGGAGTCCTTCGTCGAGACGGTCTTCCACTTGCTCCCGTCGGTGCGGTAGCGCAGCGCGGGGCCGTCCTCGACGCCCATCTCGATGACGCCGTCCTCGCCGATGAGGCGCATGTAGCAGCCGATCATACCCATCCCGTCGCCGGTGGCCGCGAGGCAGTAGACGCCGTTGGTGTACTTGATCTGCGAGAGCCCGTGGTTCTCGTTGCGCGAGCCGAACCAGACGTTCTCCTCGCTGGTGTCCACCCCCGCGAGCACCCAGTCGGCGTGGGCGTCGTCGGTGTAGTACCGGCAGAGGTCGAACTCGTGGACGCCGGCGTCGAAGAGGTTGTCCTCGGCCCACTCGATGCGGACGAGGTCACCGATGGTGCCGTCGTCGAGGAGTTCCTTCGCGCGGCGGAACGGAGCGCCGAAGCGCCGCTGGTTGTCGATGGTGAGCTGGACGTCGTTTCGTTCGCAGGCCTCGACCATCCGCTTGCAGTCGGCCCACGTCGTCGCCATCGGTTTCTCGCAGTGAACGGCCTGCGGGATGCCGCTCTCGGCACAGCCGACGGTGATGTCGGCGTGGAACTTCGGGGGCACGCAGACGCTCACGATATCCGGACGGGCCTCGCGGAGCATCGCCTCGTAGTCCTCGAAGACGTTCTCGTCGGGGATGTCGAAGCGGTCGGCGAACGCCTGGGCGTTCTCGGGGACGATGTCGGCACAGGCCACGAGTTCGCAGTCGTCGAGTCGGAGGTAGCCGGGCGCGTGTCGGTACGCCATCGCGTAGCCACTGCGGTCCTTCTTCTCCGGGTTCGCTCCGGTACCGATGATAGCAACGGTGTATCCCATCGCTCCGAAGAGGGAGGGCGAGGGGTAAGTATATGCGGATACTACCGCGCCGTCGCCGGGGTCAGCGAACGGTTGCGCTCGCAGCCGGCGCGCTGGTACGTCCGGTCGGTCTTGCGCGCGACGGTCCCCCAGTCGAAGCGGTCGACCTTCTCGCGGTTGTACTGTCCCATCCCGTTCAGGTCCGCCGAGAGGGCGCGTTCAAGGGACTCGCGGAGGCCGTTCGGGTTCACGCTATCGTAGGTGAACCCGCCCTCCTCGTCGACCAGTTCGCCGACACAGCCCTCCCGCGGGGCCACGACGGGCCGACCGAAGGACATCCCGAGCATCGTCGTTCCCGAAGTGAGGACCTCCGAGAAGGGGAAGACGGTGACGTCGGCGGCGTTCATGTACAGCTGGATGTCCTCGTCGGGGACGAACTCCAGGACCGGTCGGATGCGGTCGTCGGGCGTACAGAGGTCGCGGATCTCCCGTTCGAGGTCGTCGGTCCACGGGTTCCCGACGACCAGCAGGCGTGCGTCCTCGTCGTCGATGGTCGAGAACGTCCGGATGAGGTCGGGGACGTTCTTGTACGGGCGGATGAGCCCGAAGTAGAGGAAGACTACCTCGCCCTCGTCGAAGTCGAGCCGTTCGCGGGCCTCCTGACGGGTCAGGTCGTCGGCGTAGCTCCCCACGTAGTGGCCGTGGGGGACGACGTCGATGCGGTCCTTGACGGACGCCGGGAGGTGGTAGGCCCGGGCTACCTCCTCCCGGGCGGCCCGGCAGTGGACGATGATGCGGTTGCAGAGCCGCGAGGCGGCGTGCCGGACGACCCGCTCGATGCGGGGCGAGCGGCCCTCGTGGTCCGCGAGGTTGTGGATGGTCCAGACGACGCTGACGTCGAGGAGCCGGAGGACGGTGAGTTCGAAGAGCAGGCGGACACCGAGCAGGAGCGTCAGGAACGAGGAGTCGGTGACGAAGTGGCGGTGGAGCCAGTGGACGTGGAACACGTCGGGCCGTCCGTGTTCGCGGACGGCCGCAAGCAGTGGGAGGGGGTGACTCTGCTGGCTCAGCCGGACCTCGTAGCCGCGCTCGGTCAATCCGTCCCTGAGCTTCTGCTGGTACGAGTTGCTGTCCGAGTAGTCCGGATACATCAGCACTGTACAGGGCTCGTTGGGGGACGTTCGGGGCACTCACTCCACCAATCAGCATGGCGGACAATAACCCTTGTCCAGTTCGGTCGCGCCGCGCCACCGCGGGCGGACCCCCCCGGAAAGCGGACAATCGTTGAAGAGAAATTCACGAAGCCGCGCTTGTTGGGACGGGTATAAGAACTCGGACGGTATGTGTGGGCACGTGAGCGCTCCGCGGAGGCCAGACGAAGATGGAGACTGACGACTACGCGTTCGTGGCGGTGGTCGTGGTCGGCGTGTTGCTCGTTGTCATCCCCGGCATCTACTTCGCCTACGTGGCTGTCGGCGACCTGCTCGCCGGCCCCGCCGACCCCGGAGGCGACGACACGAGGACACTCCCCGGCACGGAAACCGCAACGACGCCGGGTGACGGGGGAACCTTGACCGGCACCGACGCCGGGACGTCCACGGCCACGACACCGACCGACTCGGCGACGGACCCGCCACCGGGGTCGTCGACAGCGACCGCCACGACGACCGCGGAGCCGACCGACGAGCCCGACCCGGAGCCCGAACCGACCGAGACGTCGGAACCAGAGCCGGAGCCGGAACCGACGCCTGAGCCAGAGCCGGAACCGACGCCTGAGCCAGAGCCGGAACCCACGCCTGAGCCAGAGCCAGAACCCACGCCTGAGCCGGAGCCGGAACCCACGCCTGAGCCGGAGCCGGAACCCACACCGGAACCCACGCCAGAGCCGACGCCAGAGCCGACTCCGGAACCGACACCAGAGCCGACGCCCGAACCCACACCAGAGCCGACGCCCGAACCGACTCCAGAGC
>CAYYSW010000266.1:0-4070 GCA_964474395.1 uncultured Halobacteriales archaeon | reverse complement strand
CGCCACCGCGGCCGTCGCTGGTCCGGTAGGTGCCGGCGCTGTGCCACGCCATCCGAATGAACAGCGGCCCGTAGTGGCCGAAGTCTGCCGGCCACCAGTCCTGGGACGTCGTCATCACGTCCTCGATGTCCGCCTTCACCTCCTCGAAGTCGAGCGACTCGAAGGCCTCGGCGTAGTCGAAGTCCTCGTCCGTCGGGTCGCTCGGACGGGTGTTGTTGTCGAGTGGCTCCAGGTTCAACTGGTTTGGCCACCAGTCCTGATTGGATCTCATCACCGAACGGTTACTGCTTTCGCCAGTTAAGATTGTCTAATCTGGTGACGACCTTTCGCTATGGACCAAGCGCTCTGTCGAATCTGCGAACTTCTGTTCGCGATGGGGTCACCCCCGCCCCTTCACAGGTCGTCCGGACGCTGTCCCCGTCTTTGACGTCGCGTGCTACCGTGTGATACTTCTGCCCTCGACCGTGTGTCTCCCTCGCATGATCACTACCGGGGCCCTCCGCGGTCCGTCCTGCCTCGACTGCGGCGAGTCGTTCGACGCCGCCGGCACCGTCGTCCTCCAGAACACCGGCGGGCAACAAGGGGGAGGGCGTCCTGCGCAGCCACTCGGCGATCGCTCACTACGCGACCCGGTTGACCGGTCCCTCCGCCCGGGCGAGCCGTCCGGCGTTCGTCGCCACGAGGTCCGCGACCGACTCGTGGTACTCGTCGGTCAGCGCGGCGACGTGGGGCGTGAGGATGACCTCGCGCTCGCCCCACAGCGGCGAGTCCTCGGGTAGCGGTTCGGGGTCGAGGGCGTCCAGTCCGGCACCCGCGATGGCCCCCGATTCGAGCGCCTCGACCAGCGCCGACTGGTCGACGACCTCCCCGCGGGCGACGTTGACGAGGTAGGCGTCGTCGCGCATGGCGTCGAGTTCCTCCTGTCCTATCATCTCCCGCGTCTCGTCGGTCAACGGGACCGTCAGGACGACAAAGCGGGCGTCGGCGACGGCCGCACCGAGCGAGTCCGGCGTGAACACCTTCCGGACGCCGGGGACGGGGACGGGCGTCCGGCGGACCCCGACGACGTCCATCCCGAGGGCGTCGAGCCGGGTGGCGACGCCCCGACCGAGCGTCCCCAGTCCGACGACGCAGGCGCGCTCGCCGCCCAGCGTGAACGCCGCCTCGTAGGGTTCGCGGGACCACTCGCGGTCCGCCTGCCGGTCGCGGTAGCGATGCAGGCGGCGGGCGAACGAGAGACACATCCCGCAGACAGTCTCGCCGACGCTCTCACCGTGGATGCCCGTCGAGTTGGTGAACGTCACGCCGCGTTCCCGGTAGGCCTCGACGGGGTAGTTGTCGTAGCCGGCGGTGATGGCGTGGACCCACGGTACGCCGAGAAAGGACTCGTCGTGGTCGAAGGCGACGACGCCGTCGAACCCGGTCGGGTCGTCCGTGGCCTCGGCTCCGACGCCCCGGTCGGCGAGTGCGTCGACGAGGCACTGCGGGTCGAAGACGGGCGCGACCGACCCGTGGACGGCGATGCGGTGGTTCGCGGTCATGGGCGTTCCTCCCCGGCCGACGCTCTTCAATGGGTCGAGTCCGGTCCGCGCCACCTGCCGCGACCCGGGGGGTTGCAGACGCCGGGACGCAGCATTCGTCTTTCCAGGAGCCAACACGAGCCGATGACCGACCGACCACCGACGACGTCGAGACGACCGAAGGCTACTATCACGTCCGGTTCCGCGACCCCGACGGGTTCGACGACATCCGGACGCCCGACTGGGCCGCGAAGCCCGCCGAGTCGGTCGTCGAGGGCGCCGAGGTCCGGACCGGCCATCGGACGGACGGCGACTGGGAGATACAGAACGTCCTCGTCCCCGTCGACGCCGTCGCCGACGAGGAGGAGGCGCTCGACCGGGCGATGGCCATCGTCGAGAAGATCGAGTCCCGACCGGCCCGACACCCGCCACGTTCCGTGACGGACCGTCGCGCTGGACCGTCACGGGTCGCGATACCGTCCTGTACAAGGTGCCGGTTTACCGTCGCGGACGGCCCTACGGATGGTGGCGATTCGAAATGACGACGACCGACCTGCACGACCTCTTCGTCGAGAGCCTGCGCGAGACCTACTACGCGGAACAGCAGCTCCACGAGGCGCTCGGGGACCTCGCCGCCGGGTCCGGCGACGAACGGATCAAGGACGCGTTCGAACAACACCGCACGGAGACCGAGGGGCACGTCCGTCGCATCGAGGACGTCTTCGACGCTCTCGGGGAGTCCCCCGAAGAGAAGGAGGACCTGGTGGTCAGCGGACTCATCGACGCCCACAGCGAGTTCATGGAGGACGAGCACGGACAGGCGGTCATCGACCGCTTCAACCTCATGGCCGGACAGAAGAGCGAGCACTACGAGATCGCCCTCTACGGGAACCTCACGCCGCTCGCGGCCGACCTCGGGATGGAGGAGGTCGCCGACCTGCTGGAGGAAACCCTCCGCGAGGAGGAGCATGCCCTTCAGACGCTCTCGGACCTCGGCGAGGAGTTCGACCGGGAACACGGGAAGGAAGGCACCCCCAAGCGCGCGTAGGGAACGGCGACCCTCACGGACTCTTTTCACGAACGCGAGCGGGACAGTCCGACGGCGCGCGAGCGGCGAGCATCCGTGCCGGTCCGGGCGGTGTACATCGCCGCCAGTTACTGCGGGACACTGCCGGGTCCCTGCCGGCTCATCTGCGGGCCGCGGTAGCCACTCCCGGTCGGTACCGCTCGGTCGATACGGCCGGCACCGCCGTCGAGAACGATGGTGGCTCAGTCGAAGGTCCTCATCACAAGGGGCTAAGTGGGGGTAACCGTCATCATCGCCACCACCGGCGGTTGGCCGGTGGTCCCCAAGAACCTCCCGCTTCCGGGCGTTCGGTGGTTCCCCCCGACCGACGGGGACGAGCGCCGGTTCCCTACCGCGGTTCCCCGCCCCGCCCGACCCACGCCGCCCGCTCCGCGGCCTCGCGGGCGACCGATTCGACGCCCCCGGCGTCGAGGACGCCCGCCTCCGTGACGAGTTCGACGCACTCGGCGGGCGTCACGTCGAACGTGGGCGCGAGGACGTCGAGGGGGGCGTCGCCGTCGTACACCTCCGATGCGGGTCGGGGTTCGAGGTCGAGGCCCCCCGTCTCGCTCCTGTTTCCGTTCCCGTCCCCGCCCCCCGCCGCCGGCCGGACCTTATCGCGGGCCGTGACGGCGAGGGCGCGGACGCCCTCGTGGGCCGCCGCGAGCGCCGCCCCCCGCGTCCCGACCTTGTTGACGACGCGCCCGTCCGGAAGGACCGTGTCCGCGCCGACGAGGACCGCGTCGATTCGCTCCGTAGCGAGGCCGTGCGCGACCGTCGAGTCGGGCAGGACCGTCACGTTCGCCGATTCCGCGAGCGACTCGGCCACCCCGACGCCCTCGCCGCCCGGGCGCGACTCGGCGACGTACACCCGGTCGGGGTCGAGTCGTTCGATGGCCTCCCGGACCGTCCCGGACCGCGAGAGCGTCAGGACCCGACCCGCGCCGTCCAGCTCCGCGGCGACCCGGGCCGCGGCCTCGCCGTCGGCGGCGAGGGCGTCCTCGATGGTCTCTCCGGCCCGGTCCCGAACTGCCCCCGGGTCGCCGTCGGCTGCGTGCATGACTCGGTCGATGCGGGTCCGGAGGGCGGTCATGCTCGGGCGCGCCCCGCGCAGCTCCCGTGCGAGTCCCGCGAGGTCGTCCCAGTCGGAGGTCCCCTCGCGTGCGTCGCGCGCAGCACGGTCCCGGAGGGCCTCCAGCGCGCGCACCGAGAGGTACGCCGCGCCGTGGTCGCGGTCCTCGCGGACGGTGTCGACGGTCGGCGCGACCCGCTCGTACGAGGTCCAGAGGTCGGGCACCGTCTCCCGGTCGAGGATGGCCGTCGGCGGGACCCACTCGAACTGGACCGTCTCCTCGTTCGTCTCGACGGCCCGCGAGTCACAGTCGAAGAGAAACGGGTGGACGACCCACTCGCTGTGGTCCTCGTCGTGGACGGGGAAGGGGTCGCCCGCCCGCGCGAGGGTGACGTGGTCGTCGAGGCCCGTC
>CAYYSW010000265.1:0-4077 GCA_964474395.1 uncultured Halobacteriales archaeon | reverse complement strand
CCCTCGACGAGTACTACGCACAGCGCGACTGGAACGACGACGGCACGGTGCCCGAGGCCGCCCTCCCCTACTGAGGCTCACTCCGCCCGATCGTCGGGTCGCTCGCCCCGACCGTCGCCCGTGGGATGCGACGTCGGGTAGAGGTCCGCCATGTCGCGTTCGAAGGCCGCCACCGCGCGGTCGAGCAGTTCGACCTGCGTCGCCCGCGTCTCCTCGTCGACGAGGTAGCTCGGCCCGCTCAGGTTCAGCGACCCGACGACCTCCCCGCGGGGTGACTTCACCGCCTTCCCGACGGCCCAGAACCCCTCGACCGCCTCCTCGTCGTTCTCGGCGAACCCTCGTTCGCGGACGCGGGCCAGGTCCTCGAACAGGGCCGTCTCGGTGGTGATGGTGTTGTCGGTGGCCGCCGGCAGACCCCAGCGGTCGATGATAGCCCGGACCCGCTTCTCGTCGTACTCCGCGATGATGGCCTTCCCGGAGGCGGTGGCGTGGACGTGGAACGGGCTGCCGTCGATGAGAAAGCGCGTCGTGTTCGCGAAGTCGAGGTCCCCGTACAGCGAGACGACGCGACCGTGTTCCTCGACGGCGAAGTCGGCGTCCATGGTCGACTCCGAGGAGAGGCGGTCGACCGCCTCCTCCGCGATGCGGTAGTACTCCTTTCTGGTCCGCACGTAGTCCCCGAGATGACAGAACTTCGCCCCGAGGTGGTACTCGTTGTCTTCGTTGACGACGTAGCCGTAGGCCGCGAGCGTGCTGAGGTGGTTGTGGACGGTGCTCCGCGCCATCCCCGTCGTCTCGACGAGTTCGGCGAGGCTCGCACCCTCCAGTTCGAGGACGACGTCCACGATGCGAAGCGAGGCCGCAGTCGTCTGCAGCACACGGCCCGTCCCTGGTTCGGTCATACCCTACCGGCTCTCGGGCATCGACTAAAGCGTTCGCGACGAGCCACAGCGTGACGCGACGTCCGCCGGTGATGTTCGGCTCTGCCGGACGTTCTTGTACTGACCTCCCGGAAACCGTAACGGTCTTTATGCATGGAATCGCCTCACATCCCCTCCTATCGCCCGGGTCACCAGTGGTACCGACCGACGAGGACACCTGTCATACAAGAACGTCCACGAGAGCGGAATAGCAGTCGTGCGTACTCATCGATGACACCGCCGGTTCCCGCGTCGAAGCGCCTTCGTCAACGGGTTCGGCACCAGTAGTTCCGGAGGGCCGAACTACCGTCTCCTATCGGTACTCGGCCGACCGGATCCGCTGAGCAAGGAATAACAGTCCTATAACTGTAATAGTAATCCTCCGATTTACCGATATGTCTTTCCATACTTCTCGGGGTAGTGACTCGAGGTATAGATATTCACGGGGTCGATATAGATGTTCTGGACTCGCTGCCGGCGCGTCGGTCGTGACGGTCGATGATGACCTTTATCACGGCTCGTGCGATAGTGACACACAGACATGGCGACACAGGGGAAGCGTCCCGGCGCCGGAGGTATCGTCGCGTCACTGGTCCGTCCCGCGCTCGGCACCGTTCGCGGCGCCCGCGAGCGGTATGTCGGGGCCCGCGGGGTGGTGGTCGAACGGCTCCGACGACACGCCGCCGAGTGGCCCCGACGGTACGTCGACCAGCAGGCGGCGCTGTACGAGGACCGGTAGGCGCCCGTTCTCGCCGTCAGTCCCGCTGGAGGTCGTAGAGCCGTCTGAACACCAGCGTCGGGAACAACGGTTCGATGCGGCTCGGCGGCCGGCCCGCGCCGGCGGAGGACCGCGGGGAGACGACCCGTTCGACGATACCGTCCTCGGCGAGTTCGTAGAGGAAGCGCCTGACCGTCGCCGCCGAGAGGTCCACCGACGGCGAGGCGGCGATGCCCTCCGTCGCGGCGCCGACCGACCCCATCGCGTCCTCGTCGAGGTCGATGAGCCGACGGAGGACCGCCTGCCTGTTGTCCGGGAGCGTCAGCACGCGCCCGACGGCGACCGACGGGCGGGGGACGCCCTCCATACCGGCTTCGAGGTCGCGTTCGTAGATGCGGTCGTGACCGTTCGCCGTGGCGACGTCGGCCGCGCCGAACAGCCCCGAGAGGGCGTCGTGGGCGTCGCCGTCGGCCCACGAGACGAGCCGGCGCATCTGTTCGTGCTCGACGACCTGTCGCGCGAGCCCGTCGGAGACGCGGTTCGTGAGGATGTCGACGAGCGTGTGGTCCTCGTAGGCCGGCACCTCGATGTGCTCGGGGGGGCTGTCCGCCGCCGGGAGGTCCTCGGGGGGCGTCCGGCCCACCGCGACCCACGACAGGGAGTCGTCCATCCCGGCGAACGACTCGCGGACCGTCGAGAGGGCGACGCCGCCGGGTTCGTCGAGGTGGTCGACGGCGACGACGACGGTGTTCCGGGGCGAGGCGAGGTGCTCGACCAGCCGCGAGCGGATGACGTCGGTCCCGACACCCTGCCGGGGGACGGACTCGTCCTGGACGGCGTCGAGGACGGCGTGATAGAGGCCGAACGCCGAGTCCGCGCGCCGTGAGTCGACGTAGACGAACGACGGACCGTCGTTCGACCCGCCCCGCGTCGTCGTGTATATCACGGACTCGGAGCGCGAGAGCTGCCGGGAGAGGTGGGCGAACAGCGCCGTCACTACCGCCGACTTGCCGGCGCCCGCCGGCCCCCAGACGTACGCGTTCGGCGGGAGTTCCCGGTCGAACACCGGGTCGAGGTAGTCGAGCAGCCGTTCGAGGACGGGCCCGCGGCCCGTCGGTTCGTCCACGTGCGCGACGGGGCTGATGGCGTCGTACTCGAGGACGACCCGCGGGTCGCTCCCGGAGCGCTGGCGTCGTCGTATCCGTGCTTTCAGGTCCATCGTCCTATGGCGAACCGCGGTCCGTCCGGAGAGTGGGTGTCCCCGCGCATAAATACGCCCCGTTGGGGCGACAAGGGACGGTCGCCCCGGACGCCGGTCGGGACCACGAGGTGTTCACAGCGTCGCGACCCAGGAGGAACTCGGGAAGACGCCGAGCATCGCGAGGACGGCGATGACGAACATCGTCACCGCGATGGCGAACGCCGGCGGGTCGACGTGGGTGTCGCCGTGGGCGTAGAACACGCGCTGGAGGACCTCCCCCGCGAGTGCGCCGAAGGTGCCGAACAGCGTCCCGACGACGAGCGCCGCGACCGGCCCCCACGCCATGACCGCGAGCGCCGCCGTGCTCGCCGGCAGCGTGATGTGGTGGGTCACCGGTACCTCGGTGCCGAGCGCGAGGAACGTCAGCGTCGCGGCGCTGATGCCGAACCCGAGGAACGCGCTTCCGGTCTCGATGGCGATGAACGCGCCGAGCGCACCGGCGACGAGGCCGATGGTGGCGACGTTGGGCCACTTATACTGGAACGGGAGCCACGGCTGGGTCGCCATCCGCTGGACGGTCCCGCCGTCGGTGGCCGCCGTGAACACGTCGGCGTCGGCGTCGGAAGCGTCCCTGCGCTGGCCGCGCTCGAACGGGCTCATATCGAAGACGCTCGACCCGGCGACGCTCCCGACGAGCGAGTAGCCGAAGACGACCCGCGCGAGGAACGCCGAGATGACGACGGTCAGCGCTATCTGGTCGGTCGGCGTCGAGACGTACGCCAGCGCCCGGAAGCAGATCAGACCGAAGACGCCGAAGACTCCGCCGACGGCGAGCACGTCGGGTTTCGTGCTGAGCGCCTGCCCGATGTCCTTGGCGGTGTGGTAGTCCGCGTCCTCGTCCATATACCCCCTGCGGGCGGCGAACGCCGCGGCCGCGACGCCGCCGGCGAAGGAGATGTGGGGGCCGAACAGCGGCCCGAAGCCGAGCGCGCCCGTGATGCCGACGGTCATCGAGGCCGGTTCGATGGCCGTCGACCCGACGAGGTCGGCCTTCAGGATGTTGACCACCTCGCCGGCGATGACGAGGAAGCCGGTGAAACAGAACGCCGGAAGCGCGCCGAGCGCCGCCCCGAACGCCCCGCCGCCGAACGCGGCGACGAGGAGAATCGCCCACCGCGCGAGTTCGATGCCGAGGAGTTCGACCGCCATCGTCACTCGCCCTCCTCGCGCGCCCAGTC
>CAYYSW010000264.1:0-4096 GCA_964474395.1 uncultured Halobacteriales archaeon | reverse complement strand
CAGTGCATCTGGACGTCCTGGCGGGTCGTGATATCGAGGAAGGCGTCGCCCCAGAGCTCGTTCTGCTCGCTCCCGCCGTGTTCCTCGGGGGCCGTCGCGTACTCGGCGGCCACCTCGCCGACGACCTCGGCCTGCTCGGGCGAGAGGCGACCTCCCGGGACCTTCGTCCGCAGCATGAAGTAGCCGTCGTGGGCGCCGTGGGTGTACAGGCCCGCCCACTTGAGGCGCTCCCACTCTCCCTCGCCTGCCCGCGCCTCGACCTCCTCGAACGTCAGCCCCTCGGCGGCGTACTCACGCACGTCCTCGACGACGTCGAGCGGGTGTTTCTCCTGCTTCCAGTGTTCTACCGTGTTCATGTCGTGGAACCCTCCCCCGCGAACTGTGGCGTGCTGTCACGGGCCACGTCGCGGCGTCGTCCCACCTCTCGCCCCCACGGTGTTGTATCTCGCCCTCGCGGCGAGGCCTGTCGGGGGTTCCGGGTATCGTCAAACGTTACCGCGACCCACGACGCGCTGCTCGACGGGCGAGCGACACGGGACCCTCTCGGGAGCGTGCTCGTCGGGGGTTTCCCTGGATACTGGTCGTTCGGGGAGTTCATCGCCGCGTCACCACATCCCGTGACGCCGCTGCCGACCGGAACCGGGCGCCGTCCCCGACTGTACCGCCAGAGCCGGACGCGGGTGCGGGCAACAATTGCTGGGAACCCTGGGACCGGGTCGACCTGCAACTGAAGTGTTACCAGCCCACTAGGAGCGGTGTGAACGCACAACCGCCCACCGACTGTCCCGTCTGCGGCGAACCGTACGCCGAACGGGTGGTCATCGAGCGGGGACTCCGGTGGGGTGACCTCTTCCCGGGGTCGCCGCTCGATTACTTCGAGCGGTATCGCAGGCGCTGTGCGGCCGACTACGACGTCGAACGCGACCGGACAGTCGGCGAGGGCGAGCGGGTGGCGTACTTCCACGCCGGGGAGGACGGGCCGGCCGTCCGCTGACCACGCAGCCACCGGACTGAAACGGCGCGACCGCGTACCCCGGGGCGTGTCCAAAGGAGGCCCCGACGTGCTCCGGTACGTCCCGACGGAATCGTGCGCACGATGTGGTGCGACCGTAGAGGACGACCGCCGCGCGTTCGTCCTCGCGGACCGGGTCAGCGAGAACGGCGAGACCGAAAGCGGGAACCTCTGTGCGGACTGCTTCGACCACCTCCTCGCCGATATCGAGGCGTAGCGCCGTCGCTCAGAACGACTGTTCCTCGCGTTCGTTCGTATCGGCCGGCCCCGGCGGGTCGCGGTCGCTGTACCCCTTCCGACCCACCGCCGACTCGCCGACCAGCTCCAGCACCGCCCGCCGCGCGTCGCGTGCGGACCCACAGCGTCGGTCGGCGTGGTCCGCCACGACCTCCTGGAACGTCCGGGACCCGTTCTGTAGACCGATAGTGTGGTCCCCGTGGGCCGCCACGAGCTCCGAGAGCGTCGCCGGGTAGTCGTGGTCGGCGAGAGCCTCGTCCAGGCCGCCGAAGTCGATACCGCGGTCGCGGTCGTCCGTCGGCAGTTCGTTCACCATCGTTCGTGAGGGTTACGTGCGGCCGGCCACGCAAATGTCTTGCTCTCGGAACAACACCTGCACGGACTCGCGAGGAACAATGGAAAAAGACCCGCGGGACCCCGCCCGCGGCTATCGGCCGGCCGGCTCAGGCCGTCGCCTCGCCGGTCGGCGACTCCTCGTCGCCGCCCAGCAGCCGGTCGACGATGCGTTCGGGGTCGAAGCGTTCGAGGTCTTCGTACCCCTGCCCGGTCCCGAGAAAGAGGATGGGCTTCCCGGTGACGTGGGCGATGGAGATGGCCGCGCCGCCCTGCGAGTCGGCGTCGGCCTTCGTGAGTATCGCGCCGTCGATGGCGGCGGCGTCGTTGAACTGGCGGGCACGCTGGGTCGCGTCCTGACCCGCCACCGCCTCGTCGACGAACAGCGTCATGTCCGGGTCGACGACGCGGTCGATCTTCTCCAGTTGACTCATCAGGTCGTTGGAGGTGTGCAGGCGACCGGCCGTGTCGCCGAGCACCACGTCCACGTCGTTGGCGCGGGCGTACTCCACGGCGTCGTAGACGACGGCCGCTGGGTCCCCGCCCTGTTCGTGGGTGATGATCTTCTTGTCGAGCGCCTCGGCGTGTTCGCGCAGTTGCTCGTTGGCCCCCGCGCGGTAGGTGTCGCCGTTCGCGAGCACCGTCGAGATGCCCTGGTTCTCGAGGTACCGCGAGAGCTTCGCGATGCTCGTCGTCTTCCCGACGCCGTTGACGCCGGTGAAGATGATGACCATCGGCGTGTCGGCCTCGCGGACCCGGGCGTCGAAGTCGAACTGTCCGACGCTGATGACGTCCACCAGCGCCTCGCGGAGGGCGTTCTCGACGACCTGCCCGGTCGACTGGACCTGCGCACGGGTGGTCCCCTCGACGCGCTCGCGGATGTTCTGGAGTATCTCCTGGGCGACGGTCATCTCGACGTCGCTCGACAGGAGCGCGAGTTCGAGCTGCTCGAGCGGTTCGTCGAGGTGCTCGGGTCGGATGATGACCCCACCGGTGGCGAACGCCTTCGCGCGCTGGCCGAAACTCGGCGTGAAGTCGCTCTCCCCGTCGTCCTCGTCGGGTGCGGGTTCCGGTTCGGGGTCGGCCTCGGGTTCCGGTTCGGTCTCGGCTCCCGTTTCGACGGACTCGGCGGGTCCGGCCCGTCTCGAACCGCCGGTCGGCTCCGGTTCGGGTCCGGGTTCGGCCTCGGAGCCCGACTCGGGGTCGGCGTCGGCGTCGGCCTCGGCCTCGCCCGCCGGTCGCCCGGCCGGTTCGGCGGCGTCTGCCTCCGCGTCCGCCCCGGCCTGGACGTCAGCCTCGGCCTGCGCTTTGGCCTCCTCCTCGGCGGCCTGCTCGGCGGCCTCCTCGGCGTCCTTCTTGAACCGTCCCAGTTTCTCTTTCAGTCCGTCGAACATGATTGGTCGCTCCGGTTACTCGTCGTCGTCGGCGTCGGGCTCGCCGCCCTGCTGCTGCTGCTGTTGCATCTGCTGCTGGAGCTGCTGCATCTGCTGTTGTTGCATCTGCTGGGCCTGCTGTTCGAGCTTCTCGCTCTCGCCCTCCAGCTCCTCGATCTCCTCCTCGACGCCCTCGATACGGTCGTCGAGCAGCTCCTTGCGGCGTTCGAGGCTCTCGATGGCGCCGTCCTCGTCGCGCTCGGCGGAGAAGCCGCCCCCGAGGTCGACGACGACCTCGTCGATGTCCGAGACCTCGGCACGGAGGTACGCGCCGCCGCCGAGGGGGACCTGCACGGTGTCGCCCGAGTCGAGGCGCTCGATGGCCTCGATGGCCTCGTCGGCCTCGCTCTGTTCGTCACGGAACCCCTCGATCTCCGCTTCGAGGGCCTCGATCTCCTGGTCGATGGCGTCCATCTGCTGCTGGAGCTGTTCCATCTGACCGCCGCCGCCGCCACCACCGAGGCTCATGCGTCCACCCCGTCGATGCGGACCTGCTGGCGCTTCAGCCCGTGTTCGGAGCCGAACCGGGAGAAGGCGTACTCGCGAGCGACGCGCTCGTTGGGCGCTTCGACGGCCTTCGAGAACGACCGCCAGCCGTCACGCGACTGGAACCGGCCGCTCACAGTAAACTGACTCATACCTCCCGATGGGTGAGGGAGCGGGAAGTAAGTTCCCTTTGACTCCGACCCCGACCGGACGCGTCAGTCGATATACCCGAGCGCGTCCTCGATACGGCCGAGTTCGGGGCCGGTGGTCTCGCGCCCGACGACGTAACCCGAGTCGTTGGCGACCAGCCCGGAGCCGACCAGCGGCGCGCCGTAGTTGATCGTGCCGATGTCGGCGTGGACGTCGAGGTGGTCCTCGAGGAAGTCCAGCTCGCCGTCCGTGGACTTCGGGTGACAGAGCACGCCGCGGTTGGTCGCCACCGCCGCGGTGCCCACCGTGCGGACACCCCCCAGTTCGCCGCGCTCGACGGGGACGTCGAGGCCGTCTTTCACCGACTGGACGGCGTTCCGCGGGAGGTCGGGGTGGACGTACGCGCCGTAGTCGTTCGCGAGGACGACGTTGCCGGCGGCGTTGA
>CAYYSW010000263.1:0-4110 GCA_964474395.1 uncultured Halobacteriales archaeon | reverse complement strand
CGCCGAGGGGACGCTCCGGCGACTCCCCGACCCCGAGCAGGCGGCGTTCGACGAGACGGCCATCAACGAGGCGTTCGACGACCTGCGGGTGTTCGACGAGGCCATCGACGAGGTGGAGGTGGTAGTGTACGAACTCGTCTCAGGGAGCCTGACGGGGCGTCGGACCGCCGACTGAGGGACACTCCCGAACGGTCGAGGCGACGAGGACGGAACAATCTTGGTCAGTGCTATCGAACATCATATATGCCGACCTGCCCGCGCTGCGAGACCGACCACGACACCCCGGACCTGTGTCGCCACGAACGCGAGGGGATGGTGACCGTCCACTGTCCGGACTGTAACTTCGTGCTCGGCTACTACCGGGACCGGGCGCTCCGGTACGCCTGATGGACGCCGGTCGCAACCGCTTTGGGCCGCGCCGCGCGACCCGCAGGCCATGAGCTACGAGCTTCTCCCCCACCCCGCGGACGTGCGCTTCCGGGCGACCGGCCCCACGCTGGAGGCGGCGTTCGGGGCCGTCGTGGACGCCTTCGCCGACCTCTCGGAGGGGGACACGGACGCCACCGACCGCCACGAGATACGCATCGAGAGCGAGGACGGCCAGGCGCTCCTGTTCGATTTCCTCGCGAAGCTCGTGCTCCTCCAGGAGTTAGAGGAGTGTGCCGTCTCGCACGCCGAGTCGGTCGACATCGAGAGACGGGGGGAGGAGGGGTACGCCCTCTCGGCGACGGTGCTCGCCGGCCCCATCGAGGAGGCGCTGTTCGACATCAAGAGCCCCACCTACAGCCGGATGGTCGTCGAGGAGCGCGACGGCGAGTGGGTGCTGGAGGCGACGCTGGACATCTGATGCCGGTCGGACGGTCGGCGCCCCACACACGTCGCGGGTGACTTTTGCCGTCGCCGACGAAACCCCCCGTATGGACATCACCCAAGTCGACGAGAACGTCTACGAGATACGCCAGGAAGGGGAGATGCGCGTTCCCGCGCGCGTGTTCGCCTCGAAGCCGCTGCTGGAGAAGATGCAGGAGGAGGGCCAGACGCTCACGCAGGTGCGGAACGTCGCCACCCTCCCCGGCATCCAGAAGTACTCCATCGTCCTCCCCGACGGCCATCTCGGGTACGGCTTTCCCATCGGCGGCGTCGCCGCCGTCGACATGGAGGAAGGCGTCATCTCGCCGGGCGGCATCGGGTTCGACATCAACTGCGGCGTGCGCGTCCTGAAGACGGACCTCGATTACGAGGACGTCCGGGGCCACGAGGAGGAACTGGTCGAGCGCCTCTACGACCTCGTCCCCTGCGGACTGGGCAAAGGGGCGTACGTCGACACCGACCGCGAGGACATCGAGGGGGTCCTCGAAGGGGGGATGGAGTGGATGCTAGAGAACGGCCACGCCCGTGAAGCCGACCTCGAACACTGCGAGGAGGGCGGCCGCCTGCCCGGCGACCCCGACGCCGTCCCCGAGGACGCGAAGAAGCGCGGCGTCAACCAGGTCGGCTCGCTCGGGTCGGGTAACCACTTCCTCGAGGTTCAGCGGGTGAGCGACGTCTACGACGAGACCACCGCCGACGCGTACGGCCTCCGGGAGGAGCAGGTCGTCGTCATGATCCACTCCGGGTCCCGCGGCCTCGGCCACCAGGTCTGCCAGGAGTTCATCCGGCGCTTCGAGCGCACCTACCCGGACCTCGTGGACTCGCTGCCCGACCGCCAGCTCGTCTACGCGCCAATCGGCGACGACGCCGCCGAGGAGTACCGGAAGGCGATGTACGCCGCCGCCAACTTCGCGTGGGCCAACCGCCAGGCGATGACGCAGGCCGTCCGCGAGGCGTTCGCGGACCTCTTCGGGACGGAGGCGGTGGACCTCGTCTACGACGTCTGCCACAACGTCGCCAAGGAGGAGACCCACGAGGTCGACGGCGAGCGGAAGGACCTGCTGGTCCACCGCAAGGGCGCGACGCGGGCGTTCCCCGCGGGCCACCCGCAGGTCCCCGAGGCCTACCGCGACGTCGGCCAGCCGGTCCTCCTGCCGGGGAGCATGGGCACCCACTCCTACATCCTCGCGGGCGGCGAGCGCTCGATGGACCTCACCTTCGGCTCGACGGCCCACGGCGCGGGCCGCCTGAAGTCGCGCACGCAGGCGAAGAAAGACTACACGGCCGGGGACCTCCAGCAGGAACTCCGGAGAGAGGGCGTCTACGTGAAGGCCCGGTCGGGCGAGACGGTCGCCGAGGAGGCCCCCGGCGCCTACAAGGACGTCGACGAGGTCGTCCGGGTGAGCGACGCCCTCGGCATCGGGACGAAGGTGGCCCGCACCCGCCCCATCGCCAACATCAAGGGCTGACCGAATACGAACGTTGATTGCGCTGTGTCCGGTCACGGAACTATGGCTCGCCCCGCGGCGGCACCGGTCCCGTGGCGCTCGCCGATCCTCCACGTCGTCCTCGCGAGCACGCTCACCGGTGTCCTCGGCATCACGCTGGTCAGCCCCGCGCTCCCGGCGGTCCGGACCGCGCTGAGCATCAGCGACGCCGCCGCGAGCCTCCTCGTCACCGCCTACACGCTCCCCGGCATCGCCCTCTCGCCGGCCGTCGGCTTCCTCGCCGACCGGTTCGGTCGGCGGCGCGTCCTCGTCCCGGCGCTCCTCCTCTATGCGCTGGCTGGGGCGTCGGTGGCGCTGACCCGCGACCTGGGAACGATACTCGGGCTCCGCGCGGTACAGGGCGTCGGAGCCAGCGGTCTCCTCAGCGTCGCGGTCACTCTCGTCGGGGACGCCTTCGAGGGGCCCGAGCGAGTGGTCGTCCTCGGCGTCAACAGCGCGGTGCTGTCGGTCGGTGCCGCCGTTTCCCCACTGCTCGGCGGGGCGCTCGCGAGCGTGGGCTGGAACGCCCCGTTCGTCTGCTACCTCGTCGGGGTGCCCGTCGCGGCGTTCGCCCACCGGCGTCTCGCAGAACCGACCGGCGACCGGACCGTCCGTGGGTGGTCGTACCTCCGGGGAGTGGCGTCGGCCATCCCGACCCGGACCGCGGTGGGCCTGTACGGCACCATCACGCTCGCCTACATCCTCGTCTTCGGCGGACTGCTCACCGCCGTCCCCTTCCTCCTGAACCGCCGGTACGGGCTCGACCCGCCGGTCATCGGCCTGACCATCGCGGGGGCGGCGCTCGTCTCGGCCGTCGTCGCGGCCCGCGTCGGCTGGTTCGCGGGGCGGTTCTCCGAGCGCCGACTCGTCGCCCTCGCGTTCGCCTGCTACGCGGTCGGCCTCTCGGTCGTGGGGCTCGCGGGCAGCCCGCCGGTGGTGGCCGCGGGCGTCCTCGCCGTCGGCGCGGGACAGGGCGTCGCGCTCCCCTCGTTCGACGCCGCCGTCAGCCGCCTCGCGCCGCCGCAGTATCGGGCCGGAGCGCTGAGCTTCCGTACCAGCATGATATGGCTCGGCACCACCGTCGGTCCCGTGGCGTTCACGGCGCTCGGCGGGCCGGGGGGGTACACGCTCCCGCTCCTCGCCGGGGGCGTCGTCGGGGGGCTGGTCGCACTCGTACTCGCGCTCGCGCGGGAGTGACGAGGGAGGACGCTCGTCGGACGCCACGCGGGACGGGACCGCCGCAGGCTCCTCGCTGTCCTCACGGGTACCGCCCCTCCCCCTCACTGGAGGGTCGCCGCCGATGGACCCGAACCGCTGCCCGGCCCGCGGACGGACCGCGACTCCGACGCGGTCGGCGTGAATTGATACGGCTCGAACACCAAGTGGAGCCATGAGCGACAGCGCGGAGCGAGAGACGTTCGACCTGCCCGAGACCGACGAGGAGTGGCGCGAGGTGCTCACCGACGAGGAGTACCAGATACTGCGCGAACAGGGGACCGAACCGAAGTTCACCGGCGAGTTCATCGGCAAGGACGACGCGGGGACGTACGTCTGTGCCGGCTGTGGGACCGAACTGTTCGACTCCGAGACGAAGTTCGACGAGGAGGGGTCGGGGTGGCCCTCCTTCTACGACGCCGCCGAGGACGCCGTCGAACTCCGCCGGGACACCAGCCACGGGATGGTCCGCACGGAGGTCGTCTGTGCGAACTGCGGCGGCCACCTCGGTCACGTCTTCGACGACGGGCCCGACCCG
>CAYYSW010000262.1:711-4116 GCA_964474395.1 uncultured Halobacteriales archaeon | reverse complement strand
CGCCCAGCGCGTCGAGGTAGTCGACCCGCTCGGTGATGCCGGGGATGTCGCCGACTCCGTCGCCGTCGCTGTCGTCGAAGCTTCGCGGGTAGATCTGGTAGGCGACTGCCTCCTTCCACCAGTGCGTGTCCGGGGAGACAGTGTCGTCGGGAGCCATCTGAACTGAGCGGCAGTACTACTCGGTTCCGAATGACTCTCCGGACACGACGCCGTCCCGGAGACGGGACGCTCGGTCCGTGTCCTCGTTCGTCTAGCTGACGAGTCGAGCGAGGCGTCGCCGTTGAGGACGGCGACGACAGCCTCGCCGCTGCCGACCGGCCCGGTCGGGGGCGTCGAGGTCGCGCGGGTCAACCCCAGCTCTGGATAAACCCCCGACGCGTGCTGGTCGGCATCGACCCCGGCACAGTTGCAGGCGCGAGACCGTCCACTATCAGAGCTTATGAGTGTAGTTAACACCGTCCATGGCTAATACTGCGGGGGGAGGAGAGAGTGAGCGTCATCGTCACGATACGGATCCCTGCAGCCGACTTCATCCTCGACGACGTGCTCGCCGCCCGGCCGACCGGTCGGGTTCGGCTCGAACGCGTCGTCCCGATAGGTGACCACGTCGTGCCGTATCTCTGGCTGCGGGGGTTCGAGGCCGACCACCTCGACGACCTCGCCGCCGCCGACAGCGTCATCGAGAGCGAGGTGCTCGACACCGCCGGCGACGACCGGCTGGTGAGGGTGTCGTGGGCGTCGGGCATCAACGGCTTGCTCGACGCCTTCGTCGAGACGGACGTGGCCGTCCTCGATGCCGTCGGCTCGGGCGGCGAGTGGACCCTTACGCTTCGGTTCTCCGACCACGCGACACTCTCGGCGTTCCACGACTGGTGTCTCGACAACGACGTCCGGGTGACCGTCGAACGGATCCGGAACCCCGCCTATCCACACGACGACACCCGGTACGGCCTCACCGAGACGCAGCGAACCACCCTGCTCCGAGCCAGCGAACTCGGCTACTTCGAGGTCCCCCGCGCGGTGACGCTCGCCGACCTCGCCGACGCGCTCGGGGTGTCGGACACGGCAGCCTCACAGCGACTCCGACGGGGAGTGGGTCGGCTCATCGACCACACGCTCCTCGACTCGCCCGACGAGCCGTGAGACGCGTGCGGTAGCGCGACGCGGGAGGTGCCGGGCGGAAAAACCGCTTCGTATCCGAACCCGAGCAGCGATTCCCCCGATGAGTGTCGGCAACTGATACACGCCTGCCACCCCGTACGACACCCATGGGAGGGCTCCGGTCACACAGCCTCTGACAGCTCACCGGTTGAGGCGGTGGTGGGCGCGATTACTACCGCGAGCGGTGAGTGATACCGGAGACGGGTCGAACGAGAGACCGGGAGTCCACACACCACAGCGGTGACACCGAGCAGGAGTGGACGACTGTGCGACCGATGTGACCGCTCGACGGCGGGGCCTGACTACTCACAGTCGCTGGACTGCCCGCGACCGGTGAAGCCGCCGTACTCCAGTGACACCCCATGCTTCGAGACGGGTTACACCGACCGAGTCCCGACGACCGAACCTACTCGGACTGTATTTCGGTGATCTCGATATCCCAGTCCGGGTGGTCGGGGCTGGTGGTCCGGCACTCCCACCCGCCGGCGACGTCGACGCCGTTCGCTTCGGCGGCGCGGACGAGCTGTCGCAACCGGTCGTGGAACTCCTCGTCGGTCGTCGGGCCGCTGACTCCGTTAGAAGCAGATGTCATGATGTCTCCGACCGGTGGCACTCGTCGTCACGGCGCGGGGAGACCGGTCTACCGTCGTGCTGGAACCTTCCTCGGCGGAACCCGCGCCGCGAGGAGAAACGGGGACAGTAGTCCCACCACCGTCGGTCATTGGTCCGTTCTCCCTGTTTCTCACCGACACACAAAGCCGTTTAGCTTTCTTGCGGATAGGAGTAGTGTCAATCAGCGTGCTCAGGCCTACCGCCGGTGATTTCCCGCCGCTCTCGAACGCCTGTGTGACACGCGTCCAGCGGCCGTCCCACCGCAGGCGAGCGCGAACGGACGGTGTGTGAACCCGAACGGAGGCGAGGCGTCCCCGACAACCGCGACCGCCCCGCTACTCCAGTCCGAACTCCAGTTGCCTGACGAGGTGCCCGACGAACAGCCCCAGTCGGGGCGAGAGGGGGTCGTCCGGGTTCACCCGTTCGTCCGGCAACGCGGCGAGCGCCTCCACGAGCCACGCCGGGCAGGTCATCGCGTCCACGTAATCGCGCACGTCCACGACGATACCCTCGTCGCTCGTGTCGAGGTGGGGGTAGCGCTCGCGTTGCCACGCGGAGTAGCTGATGGTCCACGCCGGCCCGCCGACCGCGGTCAGGACGGCCGAGAGCGGCCCGATCCGGACGTCGCCGTCCGGTCCGCCGACGTACACCTCCCCCTCCCGAAGGCTCGTCCCGAACCACATGGTCCGTGGTATCGTATGGCTCGGAGGGGCGTGTGCGTTCCGGTCGACAACGCAGGCGCAGTCGGCGGTCGGCAGTCCCCCGTCGGGGGAGAGAAAGGCGCTCCGCTCGCCCGCTCAGTCCGAGGCTTCCGTCGGGGCCAGCGGTTCGATGGCGAGCGTCATCGTCACGTCCTCGACGTCCCATTCCCGGCGATGGGCGTCCCCACCCTCGACGGCGCCGAGTTCGGCGGCGCGGACCTCCTCCGCGATGAGGTCCTCGTGGCGGGCGACGAGGTCCGCGACCCGGTCGTCGCTCACGTCGACCGAGAGCCGAATCCGCCGGTCGAGGTCCAGGTCGAGGTCCTTTCGCATCTCCTGGACGCGACGGATGACCTCGCGGGCGTACCCCTCGCTCTCGATGTCCTCGGTGAGCGAGGTGTCGACGTAGACGACGCCGCGCTCGTCGCCGGCGACGGCGAAGGGCGTCGCGGCGACGCCCTCGGGCGTCTCGGTGACGAACTCGACCATCTCGTCGGTCAGTTCGACGTCCTCGCCCAGCTCCTCCGAGACGGCGGCTTCGAGGGCGTCGAGCGTCGGGTCGGAGACGCGCGCGCCGTTGAGGGCGTTCATCACGTCGCCGGCCCGCCCGCCGAACGCCGGTCCGAGCACCGACATGTCCGCCTCGGCGGAGTAGCGCAGTTCGCCCCACTCCTCGCCGGGCGCGATGACGTCGACCGCCCGGGCGTTCAGGCGGTCACGAACGAGAGACGCGTGGTCGCGGACGG
Organism: uncultured Halobacteriales archaeon; assembly: GCA_964474395.1. Lineage (GTDB taxonomy): Archaea > Halobacteriota > Halobacteria > Halobacteriales > Haloarculaceae > Halomarina. The sequence continues at coordinate 896 of CAYYSW010000262.1, read as the reverse complement.
CCGCGGCCGCCTCGTCGTCGTTGACCGCGACGACGACGCGCGGGACCGGCCACCTGAGTTTCCGCTCGGCCTGCTGGCGGGCGTTCGACCCCGCCTCCTCGACGGCGCGGAGCACTGCGAGGTCCGTCTCCAGTTCGGCGTCGCGGTACGCCTCCTCGACGCTCGGCCAGTCGCACATGTGGACG
>CAYYSW010000262.1:0-701 GCA_964474395.1 uncultured Halobacteriales archaeon | reverse complement strand
CGGTGTCGAAGCCGTCCTCGCCGGTGAGCGTGCCGTAGATGTCGTCGGCGACGTACGGCGCGTAGGGCGCGAGCAGCTTCGTCGTCTCGACGAGCACGTGGTACAGCGTGGCGTACGCCGCGGTCTTGCTGGCGGAGTCCTCCTCGGCCCACATCCGCTCGCGGACCACCTGGATGTAGAACCGGGAGACGTCCTCGACGACGAACTCCAGCAGGGCGTCGAGCGCCCGGTCCTGCCGGAAGTCGGCCCAGTGGTCGGTCATCTCCCCGACCACCGTCTGGAGGCGCGAGAGCACCCACTCGTCGACGAGCTCGAGGTCGCAGCCGTCGAGCGAGACGCTCTCGGGGTCGAACCCGTCCATCCGCATGTACGGCAGCGGGAACCGGAAGACGTTCCAGAGGATGTTCAGGTTGCGCTCCATCGTCGCCATCTCGTCCCACGAGAAGCGCATGTCCTCGCCCTGCGGGTTCACCGACAGGAGGAACAGGCGCATCGGGTCCGCGCCGTGGCGCTCCAGGGCCTCGGCGGGCGTGACGACGTTCCCGATGGACTTCGACATCTTCCTGCCGTCTTCGGCCAGCGCCCACCCGTGCATCAGCACCTCCTTGTAGGGTATCTCGCCCATCGCGGTGGTACCCATCCCCAACTGCGACCAGAACCACCCGCGGGTCTGGTCGTGGGCCTCCATGATGAGGTCGGCG
>CAYYSW010000261.1:3337-4123 GCA_964474395.1 uncultured Halobacteriales archaeon | reverse complement strand
CACGGTGTTGTGTGCGATGTTGAGACTGCCGCCGGGGTACCAGTCGGTGAACTGCGGCCCGTCACTATCGTTCCGAACGCTGTCGTAGTCCTCGTACCACTCGACGCCGAGGTAGTCGGGGAGTTCCCCCCAGAACCACTCCAGGTCCTCCGAGCGCTCGATGAGTTCGTCGTAGTCGTCGATGCCGTACTCGTCCATGAACGCGCGGACGTTCGTCGATTCGGTGAACTCCTCGTCGGGTTCGTAGACGACCTCGTCTAAGTCCGGCAGGCTGCTCATGGCGGTGAGTCACACCCCCTCCGGCAAGTAGTTTTTCGCGTCCCGGCGGAAGGTCGACGCCCTCCGGGCCGGTAAACGCTTTTCCCGCCCGGCGGCCAATTCGGGGATATGTACGTCCGGGACGCGAAGAACCGCGAGGAGGTCTGGCTCTTGGACCACATCGAGGCGATGGGTCTCGACGGACAGGCGTTCCGGTCCCGCGACTACGTCGTCGCCATCGACGAGGAGTCGAACGGCAAGGCGGGGTTCGGCCGCTACCGGGTCCACGCGACCGACGACGGGGACGTCTGTGAACTCACCAGCATCGGCGTCCTCGACGGCTGGCGGGGACAGGGCGTCGGGGCCCATGTGATCGAGCGTCTCGTCGAGAACGCCTCGGATTCGGGTTTCGAGGACCTCTACGCGTTCGTCGATGACGAGGGCGAATCGCTCGCGTCCTGGTCGACGATGATCGTGCTCGGGAGGCTGGTCGGGGAGCCGCTCAGGACCTCGTCGCGCGGCTTCAGC
>CAYYSW010000261.1:0-3327 GCA_964474395.1 uncultured Halobacteriales archaeon | reverse complement strand
GGACGTCTGTGAGCTCACCAGTATCGGCGTCCTCGACGGCTGGCGCGGGCAGGGCGTCGGCGCACACGTCATCGAACGGCTCGTCACCACGGCCGGCGCACAGGGCTTCGACCTGGTGTACGCCCTCTCGGACCAGCCCAACTACCTGACGCAGTTCGGCTTCGAGGCCATCGAACGCGAGAAGCTCCCCGAGGTGCTCCGGGACCGACTGGCCGAAAAGCGCGAGACGACGACGCCGGAGGCGATTCCGCTCCGCCTGCAGGTCGAGCGGTTCCGGATGCCCGAGGAGTTGCGCGAGCGCTTCAAGGTGGCCGCCGAGCGGAGCGAGCCCGAACCCGAGGAGACCCCCGAGGACTTCGGCATCGACAGCGAGTCGGCGACCTACAAGTACGACACGGGGGGCTGACCCCCGGACCCGACTTCGGGTCCCGCTACCGTCTCAGAAGCGAGAGCGAGAGCGCGTGGCCGTCCGCACGGAGAGCGCAGCGTCGAGCAGCAGTTCCCGCTTGAGGAGGGCGAACCCGAGGAGGATGGCCCCGAAGCCGACCATCGTCGTGGACTCGACGAGCTCGCCGAGGACCAGCCAGCTCATCAGCGTCGCCACGACCGGTTCGAGGTAGCCGATGAGGTTCAGCTCCGTCGGGCCGATGGTGTCGAGCAGGTGGAAGTACAGCATGAACGCCACCACGCCGGAGACGAACGTGAGGTAGACCAGCGAGACCACCGTCGCCGTCGTCCACTCGACGGCCGCGAACGACTCGCCGCGGGCGGCGCCGACGACGTGGAGCATCCCCGCGCCCAGCACCATCGCCCACCCCTGGACCGTCCGGGCGGGCAGCGACGTCTTCAGGGGCCGCGAGAGGACCGTCCCGAGGGCGAAACACACCGCACCGGCGAAGACGAGGCCGATGCCGGCGACGTTCGCCCCCGCGAGGCTCCCCGGGTCGACGTCGGCGACGACGACGACCCCGAGGAAGCCGCTCGCGAGACCGACCAGCCCCAGTCCGCGGATGCGTTCCCCGGAGAGGGCGACGCTGGCGAAGGCGGCGGTGAGTACCGGCGAGAGACTCACGACGATGGCCGCGACCGCCCCGGAGACGTGCTGTTCGCCGAGGTAGAGCAGGGCGTGGTAGCCCGCGATGACGAACGCGCCCGCGATGACCACCGAGAGCCACTCCTCGCGACCCCGGGGGCGCCAGCGGTCGACCGTCGTCACCGCGTAGGCGAGCATCACCAGCCCCGCGACGTCGTAGCGCACCGCCGCGAACAGCACGGGCGGGAAGTGCTCCAGACCGATCTTGATGAAGACGAAGGAGGTGCCCCACATCACCGCCAGCAGCACGAACAGCACCGGCGTCCGTGAAAGGTTTCTCCAAATCCGAGCGTAGACCATTGTTCTCAGTTCAACGCTCCGAGGTGGATGTAGTTAAATTCTTCTACAAACTATTCACTCCCTGCCGATTCCGATACGATAATTCGTCGGAGATTCGGAGGGAGCTCTAAACCATCACCATCGTCCGGGCACGTCGTCGTCCCGGTGGTTTACTAACGGTCCGCCCCCGAGAGACGGACAGCCCATGGACGAACGCGACATCCGGCTTCTGAAGGCGATCTCCGACCTCGGGACCGGGAGTCCCGAGAAGCTCCACGAGGCGACGGACATCCCCGTCTCGACCATCCACTACCGGCTCAACAACCTCCGGGAGGCCGGCATCGTCACGAACGACCTCTACGACATCGACCTGGAGGAGTTCGGCCTCGGGGTGACGGTCATCGTCGAGGTGCTCGCCGACTACAGCGGGTCCTACGAGGACGTCGGCGAGCGGATCGCCGACATCGAGGGCGTGACACAGGCGTTTTTCACGATGGGCGAGACGGACTTCGTCGTCCTCGCGCGCCTGCCCCACAGCGACGCCGTCGAGCGCCTCATCAGCGACTTCGAGGCCATCCCGGAGGTCGAGCGGACCAACTCGACGTTCGTCATCTCGACCATCCGGGACAGCGGGCGCGCCCTCCAGAGCTACGACCTGGAGACGCTGGTGGGGGAACTGGTCGACGACTGAGGACTCCGGGAGGCCGGCCACCCCGTCGGTCCGGTGGGGCGCGACCCGCTAACCATTAAGCGTCCGGGCGGCCACCCTCGAAGCATGTTCGACGATGACGACCTCCGCGCCATCCGCGAGGAGCGCGAGGAGTGGGAGGAGGAGTCGCTCGGTCCGACGCTGGACCGCTTCGGCGAGCGAAAGGAACAGTTCACCACGGACACCGGCGGCCGGGAGGTAAAGCCCCTCTACACGCCCGATGACATCGCGCCGAAGGACTACACCGAGGAGCTGGGCTTCCCCGGCGAGGACCCCTTCACGCGCGGGGTCTACCCCACGATGTACCGGGGTCGGCTCTGGACGATGCGCCAGTACGCCGGCTTCGGGACCTCCGAGGAGACCAACGAGCGCTACCACTACCTGCTCGACAACGGGCAGACGGGCCTCTCGATGGCCTTCGACCTGCCCACGCAGATGGGCTACGACTCCGACGACCCGATGGCCGCCGGCGAGGTGGGGAAGTCGGGCGTCGCCATCGACTCCTTACACGACATGGAGACGGTGTTCGACGGCATCCCGCTCGACGAGGTGTCGACGAGCATGACCATCAACGCCCCCGCCGCCGTCCTGCTTGCGATGTACGTCGCCATCGGCGACCAACAGGGCGTCGACCGGTCGGAACTGCGGGGGACCATCCAGAACGACATCCTGAAGGAGTACATCGCGCGCAACACCTACATCTACCCGCCCGAGCCCTCCATGCGGATTATCACGGACATCTTCGAGTTCTGCGCCGAGGAGGTCCCGAGTTTCAACACCATCTCCATCTCGGGGTACCACATCCGCGAGGCCGGCTCCACCGCGGCTCAGGAGGTCGCGTTCACCCTCGCCGACGGCATCGAGTACGTCGAGGCGGCCATCGACGCCGGACTGGACGTCGACGACTTCGCCCCCCAGCTCTCCTTTTTCTTCGCGTCGTACAACAACGTCCTGGAGGAGGTGGCGAAGTTCCGCGCCGCCCGCCGCATGTGGGCGAAGATCATGGAGGAGCGCTTCGGCGCGGAGAACCCCAAGTCGAAGCAGCTCAAGTTCCACACCCAGACCGCCGGCTCCACCCTGACCGCCCAGCAGATAGAGAACAACGTCGTCCGGGTCGCCTACCAGGCGCTCGCGGCCGTCCTCGGCGGAACCCAGTCGCTGCACACCAACGGGAAGGACGAGGCGCTCTCGCTGCCCACCGAGAAGTCCGTCCGGACCGCCCTTCGGACCCAGCAGATACTCGCCC
>CAYYSW010000260.1:0-4129 GCA_964474395.1 uncultured Halobacteriales archaeon | reverse complement strand
TTCGCGGCCTTCGAGTCCCACCTGCTGGAGGAGGTGTTCCCGCCCATCGAGGAGGACGACAAGGGGGGGACCGTCGGCATCGCGCGGTTTACGAACGAACTCGGCCGGGCCAACGCCGAGGTGAACGAGCGCGAGAACGTCGAGGAGGACGCCGGTATCGCCGCCGCGGCCTACGAGCACGACGTGCCGGTCTACTGCCCTGCCATCCAGGATTCGGTCCTCGGCCTGCAAGCGTGGCTCCGCTCGCAGGTGTCGCCGTTCTCGCTCGACGCGCTGGCGGACATGTCCGGGCTCAACGACCTCGCCTACGAGGCCGAGAGCGCCGGCGCGTTCGTCGTCGGCGGGGGCGTCCCGAAGAACTACGTCCTCCAGACGATGCTCGTCACGCCCGGCGCGTACGACTACGCCGTCCAGTTGACGATGGACCCGCCACAGACCGGGGGGCTCTCGGGGGCGACGCTCGACGAGGCCCGCTCGTGGGGGAAACTGGAGAAGGAGGCCCGGAACGTCTCGGTGTACGCCGACGCGACCATCACCCTCCCGCTGGTGGTGGCGGGCGCGCTCGACCGGCTCGACGGCGGGGAGAGCGACGACGAGAGCTCCGCTGAGGGATCGGAGACGTGACGGAGACCCACCGAATCCCGCCGAAGAGCGCCGGCGCGTTCGACGTCGACGCGGGAGCGCGGTTCTCGGTCGTCACCCCCGAACCCCGGCAGGTTGCGGACCTCGTCGCGTTCGCGGACGACGGGGAGGCGTTCGCCCAGTCGTACACCCGGGACCTGAACGGGACGCTACGTATCTCGACGGGCGACACGCTCTACGGGACCGAGGGTACCCCCCTGCTCGCAATCACGGCCGACGACTGCGGCGTCCACGACATCATGTTCGGCCCCTGTACCGGGTGGATGCTGACCGACCGGCCGACCGGCGAGGGCCGACAGGACGAACCCGGCGGCTGTCGGGAGAACCTCGCGGCGGCCCTCGGCGAGGTGGGCATCGACCGACCGGTGCCCGACACGATGAACGTCTTCCAGCGGTCGACGGTCACCGACCAGACGTACTTCGACGTCCGGGAGAGCCCCGCCGAGGCGGGCGACGCCGTCGAGTTCCGCGCCGAGGTGCCCCTCACCGTGGCCGTCAGCGCCTGTTCGGCGAAGGGCGTCGCCAGCGGGACGACCCTGACGCCCATCGACCTCGTCGTGTCGGAGGGGGCGGCCGTCCGTCTCGCCTCGGTCCACGACGACCGACCCGACTGAGGCGGGTCCGGTGGGTGGAGCCGACGGGTTGCGTACACCGGGCGGTCGCTTATTCGGCTCTCGCCCGTCCCCTCGAACGGATGAGCGACCTGCTGACACGCGAAGGCGTCGAGCGACGCATCGACGAGGGCCGCCTCGCCCCGTGGAAGGAACGGCGCTACCGGACGTTCCACGGGGAGCTCGTCGACGAGTCGCCGGCGTTCCCGTGTTTCTTCGCCGTGGACGCCCACGAGGCCGGCGACCTGCGCTATCTCTTCGCGGAGGCGCAGGGGAGCGCGGCCGGCGGGTCCGTCGCCGACGGCCTGCGGGCGTACCTCGACAGGGCGCCCGACATCGCGGCCATCACCTCGCTCGTCGTCCTCTTCGAACCGCCCGAGGGCGACCCGACCCTCGAGTGGTACGAGCGACAGTTCTGGGACCTCCTCGAATCGCTCCACGACCACGACCCGGAGCCGTGGCCCGGATCGGTCCCGAGCGACCCCGAGCACCCCGAGTGGGCGTTCTCCTTCGCCGGGACGCCGCTGTTCCTCGTCGCCCGCGCGCCCTGCTACGAGGCGCGCCGGAGCAGGCACACCCCCCACGGGCTGGAGGTCACCGTCCAGCCCCGGTGGGTGTTCGACGGGCTGGGCGCCGACACGGACCGCGGCCGGGAGGCCCGGCGGGTCATCCGCGAGCGACTCGACGACTACGACGGCGTCCCACCGCACCCCGACATCGGCGCGTACGGCGACGAGGAATCCCGCGAGTGGCGACAGTACTTTCTCCCCCGGGGGGACGGCGAGCGCCGCGCGTCGTTCCCGTTCGAGGTCGAGGCCTGAGGGCGGCGCGAATGAGAGGGGATTTCGGTCGGCCGCCCGTAGCGACGACCGGCCGATGACGAGGCACGCCTCCCGAACCGGACTAGGCACCCGGTGATGCGGAGCCCTATGAGTGCCGAGGCCCCTTCCAGTGCTATCACACGTACTACCGACTATATCCCGTCTCCCGACGACGTGACCTGCGATGTCGAGTACCACTGTCCCCCGGACCCCGAGTGTCACGACCGAGACCGACGGACGGGCGTTCTGGTCGGTCGGCGCGCTGATGATCGTCAAGGTGAGCGGCGAGCAGACCGGCGGCGGGTTCGCGCTCGTCGACCACACCGCGCCCTCCGGCTGGGCGTCGCCCTACCACGTCCACCACGGGGAGGACGAACTGTTCCACGTCCTCTCCGGCGAGATAGAGTGCGTACACGGCGAGGACGGCGCCGAACGGATGCGCGCCGGCCCGAACGACACCGTGACCCTCCCACGGGACGTCCCCCACGGGTTCCGGGTCGTGAGCGACGAGCCCTGCCGGATGCTGATTCACGTCGCCCCCTCGGGGTTCGAGGAGTTCGCCGAGGCCGCCGGACGGCCGGCCGAGTCGCTCACCGTCCCCCCGCAGGAGGAACCGGACGTGGCGGCGCTGAGCGAGGTCGCCGCGCGGTACGACCTCGAAATCCTCGGACCGCTTCCCGAGTGACCACCCGCGCCCTGGGAGTCGAGAGGCGGTGTTCCCTACCGTCGTCACCTCTAAGCGCGGCGGGAACACACGGCGGCGTCGAACGGTTAGCGCCGGACACCGACCGGTGGCGCGCCCGCGGTACCACCTGCGGTCACCCGGGAAGCCTGCGCACACCTGCATGGCCTTTAGTGAGGTAGGGCTCGACGTACCACGCATGTCTCACAGGGACGAGAGCGAGGTCGAGGAGGACGACGAGTTCCAGTGCCAGCTGTGCGACGAGACGTTCGACAGCCAGCAGGCGCTAGAGGAACACGGGGTCGAGGAACACGAGGACGGCGACAGGGAGTCCCACCAGCCGTAGGAGTCGCGCCGACCCGGACGCCGGAGCGTTCTCAGTACTCCAGTTCGTCACCGATGCCCGCCGCGAGGCCGGCCACGCCGAGGAGCGCGAGGGCGGCGCCGGCCAGCGAGAGCGCCACGTCCGGGGCCAGTTCCCCGGTCCAGAGGCCGGCGACGAGGGCGAGGCCGCCGGCGCCGACCAGCGTGACGAACCGTTCCATGGTCGGTCCGTGGGTCGGGGGCGTCATCCGTGTACCGCTCGTTCCGAGCGGAGTCCCTCGAGCGAGACGGGCGCGACGTACGTCCCGACCCGTTCGCGGGTCCACCAGTCGCCGGTCTCGGCGCGTTCGGCCGGCGTCGTGAACTCGTAGCGGTAGCGCGTCACCCGGACCCGCTCGGGCGGGTCGTCCGGGAACGGGTTCCGCGCGAGCAACGACAGGGTGCCCTCGTCGCCCCGCAATAGGTCGGCGAGGAAGGCGAGGAACCACCGCTGGCGGGGGCCGGGCCGGGGGCGCATCGCGGCGAACCAGAGCTGCCAGTCCAGCCGGAGGTGGTACGGCGCCCACTGGGGCGGGCGCTCGTCCGTCCGCACGGGCTGTCCCTCGAACTCGTACTCCCGCCAGTCGTCCTCGGCGGGGTGCTCGGCGTCGGTCCCCTCGATCACGAGCTGGTAGCGGTCGGTCGTGACGGAGCCGAACGCCCCGTAGGTGTTGACGAGGTGGAGCGGGTCGAACGCCCGGTTCATCGCCTGCGTCCGCGAGAGCATGTTCGCGACCGGACGGACGCTCATCGCGAGCACGAGGACGGCGACGAGGGCCGCGAGCGCCGTCAGGGCCAGCGGCGGCGACGCGGGCGCGGGGACGGAGAGCGGGAGCGCGGAGCGGGGGATGGCCGCGGCGAGCAGTCCGCCGCCGAGCGTCGCGATCGCCTGCACGATCGTGAGCGCGTTCAGCCACGAGAAGTTCCCCGTCGCCATCAGCCACGCCTGGACGCCGATCGTCGCGAGCCCGCCGCCGGCGGCCCACGGCTGGGGGGCGAAGTAGAGGAAG